>JBDTMP010000231.1:0-2937 GCA_039934215.1 Ginsengibacter sp. | reverse complement strand
CCATTAAAAATGGGTGGCAAAAATAAAGTTTTTTAGGTTGCTACAAAAATTGATTTGAAAATTATTTCAGCCAGCTAAATAAGCCCCCTTCTTCAAAGCCTATAAAGATGCCGTCTTCATTTATTTTTATAGGATAAATCTTTAAAAAATAACCTTCGCCACTTACATCACGTCCATTTACTAAACTGAAAACGTACCGGTGTACGGGGCATACAATATTATTATCCTTATCTAAAAATCCTTCCGTCATTTTCCCGCCTGCATGCGGGCATTTAGACGTGCAGGCAAAAAGTGTCTCGTTTGTTTTGGCTATACAAATTTTCTTACCTCCTACTTCAATTTCAATAAGATTATTTTCTTCGAAAGTCAACTCCGAAATTTCATCCGCAATTTTATGCCATGTATATTTCTTCTCATGTTTCATTAAAAGATCAATAAAAAAATTCCACTTTATAAGGATATTTTAGCTGGTACATCGACCGCACTGTATTCAATACAATCTGTCTTAACTCCGCAATATTTGTTTTTTCTGTAGCTGAGATAAATACACACTTACCTTCTGTTTGTGCCTGCCAGCTTTCTTTTAGTTCTTTAAGCAGGTCCTGTTTTACTTCGGGATCCAGCCATTGGTCGAAAGTATTTTTTTCATACTGGTCCATTTTGTTGAACACTGTTATTACAGGCTTTTCACCATCAATAATTTCCTGCAATGTCTTGTTAACCACAGTTAGCTGTTCTTCAAATTGCGGATGCGAAATGTCTACAACATGTAAAAGAATGTCTGCTTCCCTTACTTCATCCAAAGTGCTTTTAAAACTTTCTATAAGATGATGGGGTAGCTTTCTAATGAAACCAACAGTATCGCTTAGCAGGAATGGTGTATGTCCAAGCACCACTTTTCTTGTAGTGGTATCAAGAGTAGCAAAAAGCTTGTTTTCAGCGAAAACATCGCTTTTGCTGATAAGATTCATAATAGTAGACTTGCCCACATTTGTATAGCCAACGAGTGCTACTCTTATAAATTCCCCGCGTTCCTTTCTTTGAGTAAAAGCCTGTTTATCTATTTCGTTTAGCCTTTTCCGTAAGAGACTTATTTTATCTTTTACTATCCTCCTGTCAGTCTCAATTTCTGTTTCACCAGGTCCCCTGCTGCCTATTCCGCCACCTTGCCTTTCAAGGTGCTTCCACATTCCCTTAAGCCTCGGCAGCAGATATTGATATTGGGCAAGTTCCACCTGTACTTTAGCCTGGGCTGTTTTTGCCCGCGAAGCAAATATGTCGAGAATAAGATCGCTTCTGTCAATGGTTATTACCTGCAGTTCTTTTTCGATATTCTTGATCTGCGCACCTGTAAGTTCATCATCAAAAATAACCAGCTCAATATTTTTAGCCGTGATGTAATTTTTTATTTCCTGCAATTTTCCTTTGCCAACAAATGTTCTGCTGTCCGGGTGTGATAATTTTTGCGTAAAAGATTTGACAGCCATTGCACCTGCCGTCTCGGCCAGGAACTTCAATTCTTCGAGGTATTCCGCCACCACTTCCTCTGTTTGTTCTTTTTGTATGATGCCAACTAATACGGCTTTGACCTCTTTGCGGTTAGCGATTTTTCTTTCAATCAATATAAAACTGTTTTTACAAAAATAACCAAACTGTTTACGTTATAACAAAAACATGTTACCACGCAAACGAGTCTAAAAATGAATTAAATATTTGAAATTAAAGCCCGCTTAGTGTGAGCCCGACCTGGTACAATTTCATATTTGCACCTGCACCGTCTTTAAGCAGATTGTTAAGTTGGTAAGAGCCAAAAATTGTGAAGACACCATATCCGATCCTTGCGGTTCCCATAAATCGTGTGCCATTAATCAGGCGTTTGGCAATTTCTTTCTGGGTGTAAGTATTAATGCTATTGTTGTTTTTATCCTGCAGATCTTTGCCTTTTGTATGGCCATTGACGATAGCGCCAATTTTCGCTCCCAAAGCTATTTTAAAACTTTTATTGGGGTCCAAAGGTTTTGATGTATATCTGAATTCCAATGGCACTTCGGCAAATCCGGTAGAAAGCTTATATTTTTTAAAATGATTTGTTGAATCCGCAGAGGTAAATGGCAATACAGCGCCGCCAGCCTTCACATCTACATACATCTTTTTAAAATAGATATTGCTCGTTCCTATTCCTACTCCAATACCGATACTAAATTTTGGTGAAGACCTGAAGGGCTTATCAAGCATGAAATATGCATTGAACCCCCTTGATAAACCTTGCTGATGGCTGCTGATACTGTCAGGCATTCCGGTCCAGTGATCCGATGAAAGCTGTATCATTAAATGATCTCCCGAACGATTTGGTAATTTAATTGTCTTTGGAGTTGCAGGTGCAATGTAAGTAGTGTCTTGTGAGAAAGCGAAAGAAATAAAGAAGCAACTGGTAACTACAAAAACAATTTTCTTCATAAAAGTCTGGTTAAGGTGGCAAAAGTATTTGTTACATGGTTAAAGAAAGGTTAAACAATGCAGCCTGCAAAACGGTCGCAGATTTAGATTCAAACTTTATTCTTGGGGAGCTACGTGACTCGAACCAGCGACACCTGTCTTTATAGATCTCGGGAGAGCAAGTGCTGAATTAATATTTTTTTTTGAATGCTTTCAATAGTTTCAGCGGAAAGCCTCAGAGTATTAATAAACTTTTTGCTCTTCATTTTTTTTGCTTTCGATACTGAAATGTATCGGGCTGGGGATACTATCCAGGGTAAGGCGGGTATAAAATTTATCTAATTGTAAATAATCAAGTATCTAACATGCTATCATCATAAACACAAAAAAACCGTATCAATTTTAATTGATTACGGCTTTAAGTGGGCCCACCAGGACTTGAACCTGGGACCACCTGATTATGAGTCAGGTGCTCTAACCAACTGAGCTATAGGCCCTTTT
>JBDTMP010000230.1:0-5174 GCA_039934215.1 Ginsengibacter sp. | reverse complement strand
ATTTATAAAAGAGTTGAAATTAGAATTGGAAGCGGAGAAAGAAATTAAATACAGACGGGCTGCATAATTAAAAAAACAATTTTTACTTTTATTCAATAACCGCAAAATGATACAGACAAAGAAACGATAGTGGACAGATTTTAAAAATCTAATTAATACTTCTGCTTTGAACAATCCAAAAATTAAAGAAAGACCGGGAGTCGATATACTATCCTACTAATTTTGTTTTGTGTTCTTATACATTAAAAAATATTTTATGCGGACAATTTTCTCATTGCTAATTTTTCTTTTTCCTCTTCAAAATATTAAAGCTCAAAAACAAGGACAGGAGAGAATTGATTCTCTGCTTGTAGAGCTTAGCAAAGCTAAAGAGGATACTAATAAAGTAGAGATTTTAAGACGAATATCTTTCGCCTACCGTATGATAAACACGAACGATGGTTTAAAATTTGGAAAGCAGGGAATAATTTTAGCTGAAAAGTTGAAATGGAAAAAAGGTCAAGCTTATTGTAATAATGCAATGGGGTTTAATTTTTACGTGCAGCAAAATTCAATTGAGGCAATAAAGTGTTATAATAAAGCAATGGATATATTTGAAAATATAAATGATAAACATGGGATATCTATAGTAACAGGGAATCTGGGAGCATTATTCAAATCTAACGGTGACTTAAAAACAGCATTGGAGTATTACCAAAAATCTTTAAAGCTTGATAAAGAGACGGGAGATAGAGACGGTGAAGCAACGGATCTGGGAAATATTGGAAATATTTATAAGGAATATCAATCTTACGAGAAGGCATTAGATTTTTTTTCGAAAGCAATACTAATACATCGGGAGCTGGGAAATCAGAGCGAAATTGCGAGGCATTTGCATAATATGGGCGATTTATATGATCGAATGAAGAATTATCAATACGCTATCAAGTTTTATACTGAATCAAAAAACTTATCCAAAAAACTGGGAGAATTATCCTATGGTAATTATAATTATGACGTAGGACATGCATATATGTTGATACAAAGATATTTTCAAGCACAAAGATATTTTCAAGCAAGTATTAACCAGGGTTTTGAAAAAAATGATTCGTCCGCTCTGCTTGATGGATACTATGGCTTATATCAGCTTAATAAACTTTTGGGAAATAGTAAAAAAGCATTGGAAAACTTCGAAAAAGCAGATACGATTAATGACTCACTTATATACCGATACCAAATCCAGCACAACGGTCAACTTGAAATAATTTATAATCAGGAAAAGGAAAATTTATTAATGCAAGCGGAACAATCAAAAAAAGATGCTATTAAGAATGAGGAAATTCAAAAACAAAAACTGATTCGGAACTTTATCGCCGGGGCAGCCAGTTTAATTATTCTATCATCTCTTTTAATTTTCCTTTTATTCAAACGCAAACATGATGCAGAACAAAAGCATAGAGAAACATTTTTAAGTCTTCAGGTCTCAGAAACGGAAATGAAAGCGTTACGTTCTCAAATGAATCCGCACTTTATTTTTAACGCATTGCAATCCATTCAAACTTTTTTATTGACGCATAAATCGGAAGAGGCGAATGCATATCTTCTAAAGTTTTCCAAATTGATGCGGCTCGTATTGGAGAATTCTCAACACAGCGAAGTGTCCCTTAAAGAAGATATGCAGGCATTGGAATTATACATGCAGTTGGAAAGTATCCGGCTTCAGCATCCCTTTACTTACCAATTTCATATTGATGGAAGTGTGGATATAGAGAATGATAATATCCCACCACTTATATTACAACCCCTTGTTGAGAATGCCATCTGGCATGGATTACAGTATAAAACCGAACCAGGGCATATTAATATTTACATCAGCAAAAAAGACAATGCACTTTATACCACCGTTGAAGACAATGGGGTAGGCAGGGATATGAGTAAACTGGCTGCTCAACCCATGCTGCTTAAGAAAGAATCACTGGGTATGAAATTAACCGAGGAAAGGCTTAAAATTTTGAACGAATTAAAAAAGGTAAAAGCGCAATTTAGCATCACAGACCTCTTTACAAATGATAAAAAAGCTGCCGGTACGAAAGTGGAACTTTCGTTACCGTTAGCGTCATAGTATTATCCCTTTTTTCCAAAAGTCCTTGCTTTTAATAAGCCTTAAACTCTCTCATATCTACCATAAACTTTTATTACGTTCCATAGACTAAAGGCTGCCGAAATCAGTGTTTTGCTGAAGTAAGTTTATGTCAAATTAAAAACTTAAAGTTATGACAACACAAACTTCATCAATCAGAAAAATGCTACTCCGGCTTGCAATTGCTGGCGCAATTAGCTTAACATTTCCACAAGCAAAAGCACAGGCAGATATTGTTACAGAAGGCGCGACCGTAGTAAAAACCCTTTACACGGCAGCAAGGTGGACGCATGATAATTGGAAATTTATTTCGTGGGTAGTAACCGGGAGAGACTACAGATGGTGGGCGTGCATATATCGTGATGGTTTCGTCACCTACAACAATTTCCGAAGCTACAGGACCGCTATAAATGCTTATAGTTATTTCGTAAAAGGACAGGGAGACTGCGATGCGATTTATGGAAACCAAGGCAGGCATATTTGTTATTCGAGTCCCATACAAGCAAGAAGGTACTCGGAACAGCACGGGGCAATTGTGGATATTCAATACCAGGATGATCGTGGCCGGTATCATTCAATTTTTGAATATTAGGTATAGTCCCGACAAATTCGAATTCAAGTTTCCTAAGGAATATTTTGAAAACGACGGCAAAAGCCGAAGGCAACGAAAATGTAACTTTCGTTACCTTCGGCTTCATGATTAAAACCGTTATTGTAGAAAACGAACAATTGCAGGTTGACATTCTTACAAGGATGCTGGCAGAGCATCACCCTGAGATAGTAGTATTGGCGATTTGTCCAACTATACTAGAAGCTGTGGAGAAGATAAATCTTCACCTTCCTCATTTGGTTTTTCTGGATATAAATCTGGATGAGGATGGAGGCGGCTTTCAGGTGCTTGAATTTACCAAGTCAGTGAACTATGAAGTTATTTTTACTACATCATACAGCGATTATGCAATAAGAGCTATTAAGTTTTCTGCGCTTGATTTTCTACTGAGACCATTCGGTGAAGACGATTTAAACGAGGCTTTAAAGAAATATTCTAACATTAGGACAAACGGCTCAAAAAGAAATATTGAAGCATTACTTCATAATGTAAGACAAACGGATGCATCTATGCAAAAGGTTGGCATACCTGTTCTGGGGGGCCTGGATTTTATTACCATTTCCGAGATCATACTTTGCAAGTCAGAAAATAATTGCACAGATTTTCACTTAACTAATAAAAGGAGAATTATGGCAACCAAAACGCTAAAGTGGGTTGATGAGCTGATGCGTGATCACCATTTTTTCAGGGTGCATGATTCTTATCTTATCAACCTTAATCATATCAAAAAATATAAGAAAGGTGGTGAAGGAGGCGTGGTCGAACTTACGGACCAAAAAGAAGCTGACGTCGCACGCAGAAGAAAGGATGATTTCTTAAAAGCACTCGCCGATCTAAAAATGATCGCTAACAGGTGACGGTTATCTCACTTTATTTTTTTCCCCCACTTTTCTCGATAAAATTTCTGCTCTAAAGATGGCATAAACTCTCTGGCTACTGCCATAAACTTTTATTTGCCACCATACACTATTTGCTCTCAGACATGCATGTTACTGCTTAGTATGTTTACATCATGATCTTAAATAAAGGATCAAAAAAGATGGAAAACAAGCCTAATAATTCACACATTAATCAACAGCATGTTGTGATTCTAAACCCCGGGAAAAGGAAATCAAAAAAATTAATTACTAAAATTAAAAACATCATTATGAAAAAGTTGAAACTAATCTTTATGGCATTCTCAGCAATGGTCATATTCAATTCCTGTAAAAAAACTGGGCCTGATTTGCCAACCGAGATCCAGCCACCTCCATGCGGCAATATATGTGAAAATGGAGGAAAGATAGATGCCAACTGCCATTGTAATTGTCCTTCAGGGTTTACTGGTGCAAATTGTCAAACCAAAGTTTTATATCCTGTCACTATAAGCATCGATCCCAATAAATATCACCAAACGCTTCCCGCCTGGTATTCCGGTGATGACGATTTTGGAGGTTGTTTGTCTATTAAATGGAGTGTCAGTTTAAAGATTACTAATAACAATACTAAATTATATGCGGAGATTTTTGCAGATTATAAAGAATGTAGTTACAGGGGCAATACTGCTGCATGGATCGATCCGAGTTTAACCTCCAGTAAAATCCTTTTATACACCGCCCCATCTGGAAAAACGATTAATTCTATTGATTGCAGCTTAACCAATGCAGCTACAACAACTCCAGCTTTCGATTTTCATGGAACAGTCGCATGGACTAACTCGAATGCAAAAAGCTATCTGAGTAAGATAGATTTTATTGGTGATACAAGCGGTCCGGATTTACCCAGCGATGGTACAACGGAACGCTCAAGATTCAGGATTTATTTTAAAACATTTAGCATAACACTTATTAAGCAGTAATAGGTGCGAAAATCAGTACTAAGATATGTTGGCGTGCACCGCCAACATATTGTTTTATTAGCATTCCTCAGATCAATTTTTGAATTCTCTCAGTACCCAAACTCCAATCACCTCTTCACTATAAAAGCAAACTTATCCTTCAGTTTTAAAAATCTTTTCTCAAAGAAATTATAAGAGATAAATGCCAGTGCCATGCATACAATAAAAGCAATCACTGCTAATAAAAAAAAGTACAAAAGGGCTTTGCATATTTAGATTTGCTTTTTTAAAAGCGATTTCCACAAAGATGATTGCAATTACATGAATACAATATAATCCGTAGGTGTAAATTCCCCATTTACTTATAAACTTTAGTGAAGACATTTTAAAGAAAGAATTTTTAGAAAAATTTTGTTAGAAGATAGTCAATCTGAAAAACCAGAGCGATAATTATTCTTTCCAAAACCATTAGAGCAAACTTTTCTACGAGTCTGTCAAAACTTTTTCAAAATCCGCAGGCGTTAGAATAGTTGCTGATCTGAATGGATTATGAACTAATAAATCTTTGTCACCCGTAACTAAATAATCTGCTTGCGAAAAGTCTATTAAATCCAATAAAAAATTGTCTT
>JBDTMP010000229.1:0-5697 GCA_039934215.1 Ginsengibacter sp. | reverse complement strand
CTAAACATTTTTTACAACAATTTTCTTATTGCTATATTTTTCTATTCGATCAAGTATCCACAATGAAAGTAACAGCCATACTATTCCCACACAAAACCCAGCCAGCACGTCACTTGCATAATGCACACGGAGGTAAACCCTGCTTAAGCCAATTGTGAGAATAAGCAGGCCCAGCATTATCGATAGTAACCACCTGAGCCATATCTGTGTAATATTTTGCCACACAATAAAAATGAGCAAGCCATAAAAAGTGACAGACATCAAAGCATGTCCGCTTGGAAAACTAAAACCTCTCGCTGCCTGCAACAATGGAGTTAATGGTCTCTCGCGATGAAACATTAATTTCAAAAGAAACATTAATAATAAGCTGCTCAAAGCAATAGCGGGAATTTTTATAGAATTCCAGCGTCGGTTTTTTACAAATAAAAACCAGGCTGTGAGAAGCAGGTTAACCGGAATTAAAAATGTATGCGTGCCAAGAAATGTAAAAAATTCCATGATGCTCGTATGGATGTTGCTTACGTGGGCCGCGATGAAAGAAAATGCTCTCTCGTCAAATGCCTGTGTGTGGTTAAGAAAAACTTTTCTTGCTATGAAAATAAATGCGATTAAAGCACTGCCGAAAACGAATATCAATACCAGTATTTCCAGCGAAAAAAGTGTGAGCTCAGCGAAATACTTTTTAAATCTATCTCTTATATATCTTATCATGATTATAAAAGGGCTGGTGTTAAGCTTATATAAATGGCGTGATTCGGATTTCAAATATACGATTCAATGTGGTGCAGAATTGTTGTCATTCACACTAATAACGCAGAAGAATGCAATGCTATTGTTATCCGGTTTTATTGCACTTGCTCTTTATTATATTTGTAAAAAAATTCATAACCGGTCAATCTTCCATATTAAGCAGCCCCATTGAATATTTAAAAGGTGTAGGCCCGCAAAGAGCTGATCTTTTAAAAAAAGAGGCGGGCATTTTTACTTTCAATGATCTGCTTGAATACTTTCCCTACAGGCATATTGATAAAACGCAAATCACACAAATCAGCATGATCAATCCTGATGCAGATTATGTACAGGTGTTAGGTAAAATTATATCCATAGAAATTTTGGGGGAAAAAAGAGGGAGAAGATTGGTAGCGACATTACGGGATAGCACCGGCGAGATTGAACTGGTATGGTTCCAGGGAATTAACTGGATAGAAAAAACTTTGCATATTGGAAATAAATTTCGTGTTTTTGGAAAGACAGGATTCTTTATGAACAATCCTCAGATAACGCATCCTGAAATGGAACTTGTAACAGATGCAAACGTGGACGTAAAATCTTTTTTAGAACCGGTGTACCCGAGCACAGAAAAATTAAAAGCAAGAGGCCTTGGAGGAAGACAAATAGCAAAGCTTACTTCCTCGCTTTTACAAATGATAAGCGAAAAAGATATTCCTGAAAATTTACCCGGCCATGTTCTATCAGAATATCACTTAATAAAAAGGTACGAGACATTTTGCAAAATACATTTTCCATCATCAGCTGATGATTATTTAGCTGCGGTCAGGCGAATAAAATTTGAAGAACTTTTTTTATCACAATTGCGAATGGGCTTGCTCAGGTTCCGGCGCCACTCCTTTTCCAAAGGACTGCTATTTAAAAATGTCGGTAATTTTTTTAATGAATTTTATAATAATCATCTCCCCTTTGAATTGACCGGAGCACAAAAAAGAGTTATAAAAGAAATACGAAAAGATATTGGAAGCGGAAGACAAATGAACCGTTTGTTGCAGGGAGATGTGGGAAGCGGAAAAACAATGGTTGCCCTTATGACCATGCTTATCGCCGCTGATAACAATTATCAAAGCTGCTTCATGGCGCCAACCGAAATTTTAGCAAGGCAACATTTTAACAGCCTGGCAACGATGTTGGGCAATCTGCCGTTAAATATTAAAATACTTACCGGCTCCTCGACCGCAAAAGAAAAAAAGCAAATACTCGAAGATTGTGCCAATGGAGAAGTACATATATTAACAGGTACACATGCTATAATTGAGGATGCAGTTCGATTTAAAAATCTCGGGCTTGCTATTGTTGACGAGCAGCATCGTTTTGGAGTCGCTCAAAGAGCGAAGCTTTGGAAAAAAAATGAGATAAGTCCACACGTTCTTGTGATGACGGCGACACCGATTCCACGCACGCTTGCTCTTACCGCTTATGGCGAGTTGGATTATAGTGTTATGGACGAGTTACCGCCGGGCCGAAAGCCGGTAACCACCGTACACCGCCTTGAATATTCGCGGCCGCAGGTAATGGATTTTATAAAAAGTGAAATAAAAAATGGCAGGCAGGCCTATGTTATTTATCCACTGATTGAAGAATCTGTAAAGCTTGATTTTGAAAATCTAATGAAGGGATACGAAGAAGTGAAGGCTTTTTTTGCCGAGCCGGAATTTTACATCAGCATGGTGCATGGAAGGCAAAAACCGGCGCAGAAAAATGTAAACATGCAACGTTTTGTAAAGGGCGATACTCACATCATGGTATCGACGACCGTAATTGAAGTGGGTGTGGATGTGCCGAATGCAAGTGTGATGCTTATTGAAAGCGCTGAAAAATTCGGGCTGCCGCAATTGCACCAATTAAGGGGAAGAGTAGGGAGGGGAGGTGAAAAAAGTTATTGTATTCTTTCTACAAAAGTTAAGCTTTCAGCAGAAGCAAAAAAACGTCTTAAAATAATGTGTGAAACAAATGATGGTTTTAAAATAGCGGAAAAAGACCTGGAGATTCGCGGGCCTGGCGATGTGGAAGGAACCAGGCAAAGCGGCATATTAAATTTTAAGCTGGCAAATATTGTAGACGACAAAATAATACTTGAAGAAGCCCGTATTACAGCGGAAAAAATTATAAATAATGATCCTGAACTTTTATCACCGGAAAATAGTTGCCTCAACAACTACCTTCATATACAGAAAGGTAAAACAGTATGGAGTAAAATATCATGAACAATTTTTTTTTCATTGTTAACAACGTATTAAATCACCAAATCGAAATTTTAATTTTCAAACTTGTAATATAATTGTTTCGTAAATTTAGTTCCGGTTCCAATATCTTTTTTTTGATTCCTGTATAACACATTGTATTCACAGATTAAATCATAGCTTTGAAAATTTTTAAGCCCGTATACTCTTACATTATTCTTACAGCTGCAAGTTTTTTTTTGGCGTCCGAATCATTTTCTCAAATTGAATTTATCGAGAATAAGGGCCAGTGGAATCACGAAGTAAAGTTTATGAGCCTTGCAGGCAGTGGAGCTTTTTATCTTCAACAAAATGGCTTTACTGTTGCGCAAAATAACGCTTCCGATATGGAAGCTTTCAAAGCCAAACGTCACGGAGAAATTCCTGAAGCACAGCTAAAACAAGGCATCGGCAGCAAGGTACGTTCTCATGCCTATACGGTCAATTTCCTTAATGCTCAGAACGCACAGATAATTCCCGATAAAGCGATTCCCACGGTAAACAATTATTTTATCGGAAATGATAAAAGCAAATGGGCTACAGATTGCCGTATTTATAAAGGAGTAACTTATAAAGATGTTTATCCGGGTATCGATGTCCGTTATTACTCTGATGCGGGAAGTAATTTGAAATATGATTTCATTGTACACCCAGGCGCTGATGTGAATAAGATTGCTATGAAATACACCGGGGCAAATAAAATTTCGGTTCGCAATAAAGAACTTATTATTTCTACGACACTTGGAGAAAATAAAGAGCTATCACCCTATACCTACCAGGTTACTGAAAATAAAAGACAGGAACTTGATTGCCGGTATGTAGTTGAAGGCGATGTAGTAAAATTCAAAGTGAAAAATTATTCACCTGACAAAACATTAATAATAGACCCAACCGAAATTTTCTTTAGCTATTCCGGCAGCACCGCTGACAACTGGGGATTTACTGCAACTTATGGCCCTGATGGTAGTTTTTATGGAGGCGGTATCGCCTGGGAAAATGGCTTCCCTGCATCTCCAGGTGCTTATGATAATACTTTTGGCGGCGCCTTTGATATTTCTATTATGAAACTTACACCCGATGGAAGCACCCGTGTGTATGCTACATATATCGGCGGCAGCGCAGAAGACCAACCTCACAGTTTAATTGTTGACCCGCAGGGAAACCTTGTACTTGCTGGCAGATCGAAATCAGCAAATTATCCGGTAACAGTTCCTGTTTTTGGCCCTGGCGGCGCATGGGATATTGTCGTGACAAAATTAAATGCATCTGGCAATGCTTTAATAGGTTCAGTAAGAATAGGAGGCACCCAAAATGATGGCGTGAATATAGAAGATGAAACCGCCGGTGCAACTTTAAATTCACTAAAGCGTAATTATGGCGATGATGCACGCAGCGAGGTTTTGCTCGATGCTGCTAACAACATTTACCTGGCTTCATGTACCTCATCCGCAGATTACGATGCCACAATTACTCCCGGCGCATTTCAATCTGTAATAGGAGGAAAACAAGATGGGGTTGTAATAAAATTGAATCCTTCTTGTAATACACTCCTGTTTAATACTTTTCTTGGAGGCAAAGAAAATGATGCATCGTATATCCTTAAAATTGGAAATAAAAATAATATTTATGTAGCAGGCGGAACTGCCAGCAACGACCTACCGGGAATTTCATCATCGGGGGTCATTCAGTCGGCTTATTCAGGAGGTGCATGTGATGGGTTTGTAATTGAATTAAATAATTCCGGTACTGCAGCTATAGGAGGTACCTATCTCGGCACTGCTGAAGCAGACCAGATTTATGGGATTGAAACTGATAAATTTGGATTTATCTATGTAATGGGAACCACAGAAGGAAAGTGGCCCGTAAAAAATGCAGCTTATTCTAATGCCAACTCAAGTCAATTTATTTGTAAGCTACAGCCCGATCTTAGCAGTTATGTCTATTCAACTGTATTTGGCTCTGGTTCTGCAATTCCAAATATTTCACCCACTGCCTTTTTAGTTGATCGTTGTGAGAATGTATATGTGTCAGGATGGGGAGGCAAATCAAACAATGGATTTTCTACCGGGAATACTAAAGGAATGCCCGTTACGGCTGATGCCATTAAGCGGCAGACGGATGCTTCCGGCAGTGATTTTTATTTTTTCGTTTTAAAAAAAGATGCTGCGGCTCAATTATACGGAACTTTCTTTGGCCAGGATGATCCGCCCATCGGAGTTACCAGTCCTGATACTTTCGGTGATCATGTGGACGGTGGCACCAGCCGCTTCGATAGAAACGGAGTGATCTACCAGGCCATGTGTGCCAACTGTTTTAAGCAGGTTCCTTTCCCCGGAACACCAGGCGCATGGTCAACACGGAACCAGGCGACTACCGGAGGGAAGTGCAATCTCGGAATGCTTAAAATTGAAATGAATTTCGCAGGGGTACAGGCAGGTTTGCGTGCATCCATTGATGGCGTGGCTTACGACACTGTTGGATGCGTGCCGGTTACCGTCAATTTTACCGATACTATAAAAAGAGGAAAACTATATTACTGGAGTTTTGGGGATGGCACCGGAGATACCACAACATCACCCGATGCCAATCACACCTACACAAATACCGGCATTTTTCGTGTAAGATTAATCGCGATAGACAGTACAACCTGTAACATTTCTGATACAGCTTATACAACCATAAAAGT
>JBDTMP010000228.1:0-4226 GCA_039934215.1 Ginsengibacter sp. | reverse complement strand
TACCCGGGAAAATTGCTGGCATTTTTATTTGAAAGATTTAAGGCTTTTAATGGCAGCAATGATAGCGGTCTCATTATTATTCCAACAGAATTAATTCCTGATAATGGTAAAAAATTAGAATCAATTGTTCTTGAGCTTGCGCATTTAAATGAGCTTAACAAAGAATTTATCGAATGGCTGAATAGATGTAATTTTTTTTGTAGCTCGCTTGTAGATAGAATTGTTACCGGAAGCCCTGGTGAAAAAATAAAACATGAAATTGAAAGTGAACTGGGATATGACGATGAGTTGCTTACCCTATGTGAAGCTTATTGTCTTTGGGCTATTGAAGGCGATGAACACATAAAAAAAATGTTGTCATTTGCTGTAGCTGACGAAGGCTTGATTATATCACCTGATATCGCATTATATCGTGAATTGAAATTGCGCTTATTAAATGCCACCCATACGATGAGCTGTGGTGTTGCATTTTTTTCCAATATCAATACTGTGAAAGAAGCAATGGAAGATAAATTGATGTCAGTTTATATTGCTGATTTGATGAAGAAAGAAATAGGACCTGCGATACCTTATGAAATAAATTCAGATACCGTAAATGCTTATTCTGAAAATGTGCTTGACAGGTTTAGAAATCCGCATATTAACCATATTTGGAAAAATATAACGCTTAACTACAGCAGCAAAATAAAATTGCGTTGTGTTCCCGTTATCATTAACTTTTATAAATTAAATAATACAGTTCCCGAATTATTTGCATTAGGATTCGCGGCCTATATTTATTTTATGAAAGCCGTAAAGCAAAATGAAAAGCTTTTTTTCGGAGAAAGTAATGGCGAGCCATATTTAATAGAAGATGAAGAGGCTGAGAATTTTTATCACATGTGGCAAACTTTGTCAATTAATGAAGTTGCAAATAACACGTTAAAAAATATTGATTTGTGGGGAACGGATCTTAGCGTGCTTCCCGGATTTCAGCAATCTGTAATTGATAAGTTAAATAGTATTATTAATTATGGCATGCGATTTACTTTGGAGCGTATTAAGTAAAAGAAAAATTTCTGAATGATGAATCATAAAGTAACGAAAGTGCATCCTGGCGATAATGTTATAGTTGCCTTAAGCAATCTTAAGGAAGGAGAGGAAGTTGTATATAACGGCGAGGCCTATGTGATAATAGGAAATGTTCCTGCCAAACATAAATTTGTAACAAAAGACATGCAGCCCGGCGATGAACTATTCATGTATGGGGTGTTGGTGGGGAAAGCGCAATCTTTTATTTCCAAAGGGTCGGCTATCACAACTTCCAATGTAAAACATGCGGCCAATAGTTTTGAGGTCAGAGAAAGAAACGTAAAATGGCATAAGCCGGATGTTTCAAAATTCGCCGATAAAACTTTCATGGGCTTTCACAGGCCTGATGGAAAAGTGGGCACCGCCAATTACTGGCTTGTAATTCCCTTGGTGTTTTGTGAAAACCGTAACCTTGAAGTATTACGCGAAGCGCTCGTTAATGAATTGGGTTATGGCAGAAACCAAAATAAAAAGGCCGAAGTTTCCCGGCTTATCGACATTTATAAGAGCGGAAAAAATATTGATGAGATTTTAAATGCAGATATTTCTGTTCAGCAGGAAGAAATTAAAAAGCAAAGATTATTTCCAAACGTTGATGGAATAAAATTTTTATCGCACGAAGGCGGATGCGGCGGTACAAGACAGGATTCACAGGCCTTGTGTGGATTGCTTGCCGGGTACATCACGCATTCCAATGTGGCAGGGGCTACTATATTAAGTCTCGGCTGCCAGAATGCGCAGGTTGAATATTTGCAGGAAGAAATAAAAAAGCGGGATGGTAATTTCTCCAAACCATTGTATATTTTAGAACAGCAAAAAATAGGCAGGGAAACTGATTTGATATCGCAGGCAATAAAACAAACATTCGTAGGATTGATATACGCCAACTCTATTGAACGGAAACCTGCTCCATTATCAAAGATTTGCATTGGGTTGGAATGCGGCGGCTCAGATGGTTTCAGCGGAATTTCTGCCAACCCTGCTATTGGCTATACTTCCGATTTACTGGTTGCTCTTGGCGGGTCGGTCATACTTTCTGAATTTCCGGAGTTGTGCGGTGTAGAGCAAAACTTAAGCGACCGTTGTGTTACAACTGATACGGCTAAACGCTTTGGAGATTTAATGAGAACATACAATGACAGGGCGAAAGCTACAGGCTCCGGTTTCGACATGAATCCATCACCGGGCAATATAAAAGATGGCTTAATTACTGATGCCATAAAATCCGCGGGGGCTGCAAAAAAAGGTGGTACTTCTCCCGTAACAGACGTGCTCGATTATCCTGAAATGGTAATAAAACAAGGATTGAATTTGCTTTGCACTCCGGGCAATGATGTAGAAAGTACGACGGCTGAAGTAGCTTCCGGGGCGAATGTGGTCTTGTTTACAACAGGCCTTGGTACGCCGACCGGTAATCCGGTTACACCGGTAGTGAAAATAGCAAGCAATACAGTTTTATATAATAAAATGAATGATATCATTGATATCAATACAGGAACAATTATAGAAGGCAGCGAAACAATCGAGCAGGCAGGAGAACGTATTTTAGAATATGTTATAAAAGTAGCCGGTGGTGAAATTGAGGTGAGTGCTGTAAGACATTTGCAAAATGATTTCATTCCATGGAAAAGGGGAGTAAGCCTTTGAAGCTTTCCCACAAAGGAACTAAGCTCACAAAGGAAAAGAATATTTGTTTGTTGGATTTGGGTTTTTTCTGACAACTAACAATCATTTTTTTTATTTATAGTTCAATTTTATGAAGAAGTTTTTAGACCGAAATTTTTTATTGGAAACTAAAACAGCAAAAAAATTATATCATGATTTTGCAAAGGATTTGCCGGTCATTGATTACCATTGCCATCTTCCTGTTCAGCAAATCGCAGATGATATAAATTTTGAAAATCTCACACAAAGCTGGTTATACGGCGATCATTACAAATGGCGTGCAATGCGTGCTAATGGTGTAGATGAAAGTTACTGCACGGGTGATAAAACAGATTTTGAAAAATTTGAAAAGTGGGCCAGAACTGTTCCATATACTTTGCGAAACCCTCTCTATCATTGGACGCATCTTGAGCTGCAGCGATATTTTAAAATAGATAAAATCCTGGGCCCTTCAAGTGCAAAAAAGATTTATAAAGCGTGTAATAAAAAATTACAATCAAAAAAATATTCCGTTAAAAACCTGCTTCGTAAGATGAACGTGGAAATTGTTTGCACCACCGATGATCCTATAGATTCTCTTGAATATCACCAAAAGATAAAGGACGATGGATTTGATATAAAAGTCCTTCCTGCCTTCAGGCCTGATAAGGCAATGAATGTAGATGACCTGGGCGGGTTTAATTCATATGTGAAAAAATTGGAAGCGGTGAGTAATGTAAGCATTCAGTCTTACCAGTCTTATCTTGACGCATTAAAGCAGCGGCATGATTTTTTTGCATCAATGGGCTGTTCTGTTTCTGACCATGGCCTGGAATACATATATACCGAACATTATACTGATGAAGAGATCAATTCAATCTTTGATAAGATCCAAATGGGAATAGAACTTTCCGGTAAAGAAAGGTTGAAATTCAAATCGGCGATGCTGTATGTTTTCGCAATTTGGGATCATGAGAAGGGCTGGGTGCAACAGTATCATATGGGTGCGCTGCGCAATAACAACCAGAGAATGCTTGTATCCGCCGGCCCCGATACAGGATGGGATTCTATTGGTGACTTTCAACATGGCAGAGCATTATCAAAATTTTTAGACAGGCTGGATTCCACTAACCAGCTTACAAAAACTATTTTATATAATTTAAATCCTGCAGATAATGAATTAATAGCGACCATGGCCGGAAACTATAATGACGGCAGCACAGCGGGTAAAATTCAATTCGGCTCGGCATGGTGGTTTCTGGATCAAAAAGATGGGATGACAAAGCAAATGAATGCACTTTCAAATATGGGATTAATCAGCAGGTTTGTAGGAATGATTACAGATTCAAGAAGCTTTCTTTCATTTCCCCGTCATGAATATTTCCGTAGAATTGTTTGCAATTTATTTGGCAATGAAATAGAGAAAGGCGAGTTACCAAACGATATAAAGTGGACGGGAAAAATTGTCGGCGATATTTGTTATTATAATGCTAAGGAATATTTTGGCTGGT
>JBDTMP010000227.1:0-4985 GCA_039934215.1 Ginsengibacter sp. | reverse complement strand
ATGATATTTTTATAAAGAAAGTGGAAGACACAAAATTAGCGAGGCAGTTTGAAAAGGTTTAATGGGGATGGTCCCGGGTGATATAAATAATTTTCAATAGACGTTTAAAGAATCAACATACAATATGAATAAAATCTGGCTGGTTATTAAAAGAGAATATTTAACGAGAGTGAGAAATAAAACCTTTATCCTCTCAACAATTTTACTTCCTTTATTTTTTATAGGGTTCATTTTTGCCTCTGCCTATTTCTCAATTAAAAGCGTGGAGAAGCAAAAAATAGCTGTAGTAGATGAAAATGGTATTTTCAAAAATAGCTTTCAAAGCGATAAGATTATTACTTATGAATTTCCAACTGATGTAAATAGAAATAATTTTAAAGAAAAGGGCTATACCGCTTATCTTAATATTCCCAAAAATTATGAATCGAAACTGGATTCTGTTTCTCTTATTTCGGATAAGCAATTGGGAATTGAAGCAGAGGAAAAAGTAAAAGACCAGTTGAATAATGCTATTCGCAATAGGGCTTTTCTTCAGAATAATATTGATAAAAAAATACTCGATTCCATAAATGATATTAATGAGGAAAGTATGTATAAATTCAGCCCGGTAATAAAGCAGGGAAATAAAACTGCCCAATCCAATTCAGGTCTTTCATATGGTATTGGTTTTGGTAGCGGCATATTAATTTATATGACTTTATTTATTTATGGAGCCGCGGTAATGCGGGGTGTTATGGAAGAAAAAATGAACCGCATCGCAGAAGTTATTATCAGTTCTGTAAAACCATTTCAGTTGATGATGGGTAAAATTCTTGGAATTGCCGCTGTGGGGCTTACTCAATTATTAATCTGGATCGTCTTGATCGTGGCTTTATCAACTATAACTACCACATTTATTTCTCATGATGCAATGCTGCAGGCACAAAATATGAATGCGTCTATGGGACCTGGCGGTAATTCTGCAGCTATTAAATTCTTAACGACAAAAAATACAATTCTTAGTGCAAACTGGGCATTAATAATTCCGTGTTTTCTTTTCTATTTTATAGGAGGATATCTTTTCTACGCTTCATTATTTGCGGCCGTAGGAAGTGTAGTAAACGAAGACCCGCAGGAAGCTCAATCATTGATGCTGCCTATAACAATGCCCATAATCTTATCTTTTATTATTATGACAACCGCAGCAGGCAAACCAGATGCGCCTGTTTCCGTTTGGGGAAGTATGATACCCTTTTCATCCCCAATTGTAATGATGGCGCGTATCCCTTCCGGCAGTGTGCCTGGGTGGCAAATTGCTGTTTCAATGATTTCACTTATTGCAGGATTTATATTGACGACAATGCTGGCGGCAAAAATTTACAGAACAGGAATATTACTTTATGGCAAAAAAGTAACATTCAGAGAAATGGGAAGATGGCTGTTTAGAAAATCATAAAACAGAAGCAGTAGTTGAAGTATTCTTATTGCCGGCGCCAAATAGTGATTTATTAATTTCGGCCCTGGCGTATTTCAGAATAATTCCAACTACCAGTAATCCGCTGATTAAAATTACTCCGCCAAGTAAGCCAATGATTCCATAAAGAACGGCTGATTTATTTTTAATATCATAAGGCGGGTCAGGCTTATCAAGAACTTTTATAAGAGGTGTGGCTTTTTGCAATTTGTAAGCGGCGTTCTGTTGGTTTGCAACAGCCTGTGCATATTGCTGGCGAATCATTTGTTTATCTGCAATTAAATTTTCAGTGGGCACCCTGTATTCAAGCTTACTGGTATTTGTAAATAAAGTTCTTTTATCAAGAGCAATAAGTTTATTGTCTTTGGCATTCATTTCCGTTCTCAACGAATCCACTTTACTTGTAGCAAACTGGAAATCGCGATTTGCTTTCTCTCTCTTCAAATCAATATAAAAAAGAGAAATTTTATTTATGAAACCATAACTTATTATTCGCACAAGTTCAGGGCTGCGGCCTGTATAGGAAAGCACCAGCGTATTGTTTTTATTAATTGTAGCATACAATCCTTCTTTCAGCTGATCTCCTGCCCAGGTGATAAGAGCTTGCTCAGTACCAGGTTTTATTATTTTGTCCTCAAACAGGCTGCGATGATTGTTGATATCATCTACAAGTAGTTCCGCAATCATTTTGTTACCCATGGAAGAATCACGAATAGCAGCTACCTCTTCTCTGGTTGTGCGGCTTTGCGCAAGTTCAATAATATTTACGGAGGCATCATCACTAAAACTTTTTGAGCCCTCCGTTCCTAATAGTACACTAAGTGTTGATGAAGAGGCGCTGTTATCATTAGAGCTTGATAAAGGGAAAACAGATGATACGGAAGTATAGGTGACAGGTTTTCGCATGGCGTATAAGGCAAGCGCCGTGGCAGCCAAAACACCCGCGATGATAATTAAAATCCTGAATTTTCTTAACCTATGAAAAATAGCCGTAGTTAAATCTTGCGTACTCATAATGATATTATAATCTTGTAAGTATAAATGCCAATGCTATTGGGATAGATGATACAAATAACTGGCCTACAAAATTTCCTAAATTTTTCCCCGCCGGTTTTTCAGGTACTACAACTATACTACCCTGTTTTACTTTAGGATAAAAATGAAAAAAACCGAAATTATGCGTGCGCTCGCTTCTGCCGTTAGCATGGGTAACGTAGATCCTCTTTCGCCATGGCCTTTCGCCGAATCCTCCTGCCTTATCTATATAATATCCAAGATTTGTATGTTCATCATCAAAATAAATTTTTAATAACGGAGTTTGAACTTCACCTTTTACAGTAACAATAGGATTAATAGCAGGAATATAAATAAGGTCACCTTCCTGTAACACCATGTCGTATTTCGAATTCTTATTTTTTAGAGCCTTTGCAAGATCAATGCTTATCGGTTCCGATGGATCGAAAAGAACACTGTCTATTATTCTGCCGCCGGAATCCTTTACATACCTCGTGCGGTTTATTTTCAGCAAAGGATTTTCTCTCATTATTGTATCTCGTATTCTGTACAGTGTCGCTCCTGATGGGTTTGAATTTTCCGTAATACCTCCGGCTCTTTCAACAAATGATGATAAGCGCTCATCCTTACTGAGCTTGGAATAAGTGCCCTGGTAAGTTATTTCGCCCTGTATTTCTATATTTTGCTGTAAATTAAAAGTGGGATTTTTTCTTACAAAGACCTGGTCGTAGGGCTTGAGTTTTATATTTTCTGTGATAGAATCCAGTTCCAGGTTGGGTTTAATTGTATAGCTTTTTATTACCGTTTTTGTAGGCTTTAAACCTTTTTGCGCTGAATCAATATCTACAATACTGGAAACTTCTATTCTTCCAAACTCAGCAGATGGCTTTATTCCATTTGCAAAATAAATAAGGTCTTTTAAGGTCATCCCACCAAATTTTTGAACCTTCCCGGGCTTTCTTACTTCGCCTTCTATTGATACAAATTGCCTGTCAGTAAACTGGTTCCTGTTGAACACTTCAATAACATCATTAGCCTCAATGGGAATATTATAAGAGCTGTTTAAATTTTTATTTAAATCTTCAAGGCTTACATCAATTTTATCAGATTTTAAATTGGTGGAATCACCGGCACCTTTATAAACATAGGCTCTTTCCAGGTATGAATTTGGAGTAATGCCGCCGGCCCGGTTTATCACATCAAACAAGCGGTCACCCTTTCGTATTTCATATACATTAGGATAAGAAACCTCGCCTTTCACGATTACTTTATTATTTAGTCCTGCGTTAATAGGATTTACCACTACAACATCGCCATCATATAAGGGTTCATCAGTGGTTATACCGCCCGCTTTTAAGCCAATCGCTTTAAAATTTACATTTTTTATTGTTTGTTTTTCATTGACGTTTCTTATAATTAAACCTCCTGAGGCGTATGCATCTGCTGTAAATCCACCGGTGAATTTCAAGAGATCCCTCATACCTTCATCTTTTTTTAGCTGGTAATACATAGGTCTTCTAAACTGGCCCGAGGCGAGAACTTTCTTGTCGAGAAATGGCACAATTACAAAGTCATTATTTTCAAGATAAAGATGTTTGCCAAAATCTCCTGTCGTTAAATATTTATACACGTCAAGTGAATCAACAATACGTCCGTTTCGTGAAATAAGAATGTTACGCAAATTGCCAAAATCAGAAATTCCCCCGGCCAAAGCAACCACGTTTAAAGCATTGGTAAAAGCAGAAACCACAATCGGCCCGGGCTGTAAAACCTCGCCGGATGCCTGCACAACAATTGTCCTTGGTTGCCCGAGTGTAACAGACACATTCGTTGAAGGAGGAATTACTCTTGCAAAACGATCGTGAATAATCGATCTCGCATTTTGAAACGTCAATCCCTGCACGGTTATTTTGCCCAGGCCTGATGGAAAAATAGTGCCGTCACGGGCGACCACATAGCTCTGCTCAAAATCTGCACCGCCCCAAAGAGAAACCACGATAATATCACCGACACCTATCGGGTAATCGAGTGGCGGAGTGGAAAGTTCTGAAAGTTCCAATATCTGTTTTTGCTGGAATAGATCACTTCCATAAACAGCTTCCGGGGAAAAAAATCTTCTTTTAAAATCATCTTTTTGCGTGCTGTCTTTTACGATTATGTTTTTATTTTTCAGGTCATCCAGGGTTTTATGAATGTCTTCACCCGCCTTTTTATCCTGGCTGTTGTTATCCCGCAAAAAACTTTGAAGATCAGAAGGAGATGCATTTTTTAATGCATTCGGATCAATTGGCAAATCCTCCGTCGGCACCTGGGCGAAAACGCCGGTGGCAGAAAAAAGAATTGAAAAAAATAAAAATAAAAAGATTTTTAGGGTAATCTTTTCTTGCGGAAAACACATTCTGTAAGGGGTTGTTGTAAGATATTGACTAATAACGAACAAATATATGATTTTATTTTAGCGGCATGATTAGCGCCTCATTGAATTGCAGCCAAAGCTCTTTTACACTTTCCGCAGCCG
>JBDTMP010000226.1:0-5471 GCA_039934215.1 Ginsengibacter sp. | reverse complement strand
GCGAGGCGTATTTGTAAAGTTTGCCCACGGCGAATGCCTTTAGGAACCTCTCCAACAAACTCCATATCCACCTGGAAACGGCCATTAGTTACCTGTGTAAAAACTTTTTTTATAACAAGCTTGTAAGTTTGATTATTAAAATCGAAATCTCCTTTTAGCCCGATAAATATGCGAGAAATATAATGTTCATCAACATCTACTCTTACTTTAAAACCGCTTAATACATCGATTTGCCCAAGGCGCTCTCCCTTGTTTTTTGATTGCCCCCTTTCAGCGTCTAAAGATGTTAGCTGCCCGTCAATAGGGGCACGCACTATAAGGTCACCTACTTTTTGGCGCATCACATTCAGTGCGTTTTGTGAACCTTCAAAAGATTGCCTGGCCTGTGTTACCTGTTGTTGGTTGGAGGTTGAATCCTGTTGAAGAATTTTATCAGTAAGTTTTTTCTTTTCCAAATAATAATTATAATCATTCAGGGCTTTTTGGTATTCCTGCGACCCGATCACTTTTTCTTCATACAGATGTTTATCTAACTTATAAACACGTTCCGCCTCTTTAAGCTGGCTTTCAACATCCGTCACCTGGTTGAGCTTACTTACTGTATTTTGTTGTGCGGCGTTTTTCGATATCTGCATTTGTGTAAGCAGGTTGTACACGTTAGTTTGCTGCGTCACAAGACCCAATTGTAAATCGGTATTTGACAATCGTAAAATAGGCTGATCTTTTTTCATCATGGCACCATCCTCAACATATTTTTCTTCCACGCGCCCGCCCTCCATAGCATCAAGATAAATAGTAGTGAGCGGCAGCACAACACCATTGACCGGAATGAATTCCTGGAAAGCACCCTTTGTTATTTCGCTGATGGTTATTCTTTCAGTATCAACATTTAATTTGGTTTTGCCAGACGTGAAATAATAACTCGCTGCAATCAATAATATAACTCCTGTTATCCCGGCGATAGTAAGAATTCTTTTTTTAGACCATCTTTTCTTTGCAATTACTCTGTCCACAATTTATATTTTAGGTTTTCTATTTTTTTAAAAAAAGCTCCCCGGGGTGAACCGGGAGCTTTCTAAACACATGAGAAAATTCGAAAGACTTATGCCAATATACTATTAACAAGATGCCATGTTTTAACGTTCATGATAGTCAATAAGTTACAGGGATGCCAATCTACAAGGATGTTCCTTAGTGATACAATTAGTGTACGCTTTTGATACAGGTGGCTGTAAAAGAATTAAACTGATGATTGCGGTAGAAGTGAAAAGAATATCGTATGTAGATATAAAATGCGAAACAGGTATCTAAAAGATTTTATGCAACTCTTCGTAAGTCCAAATATTTCCCTTCACAAAAAAGCCGTATGTTTTGTCCCAATCCTCACTTTTACCCCAGCCAATCATGGAAGAAATAATTTTTGTTTTGCCTTCGCCGGCGTCTTTAAATTGTATCAGTTCCTGCAGATTCGAATCATCATTTTTTACCGACGGAGGGAAATTATCATTGAGGTTTACTTTTAAGGTGAGCAATTCCTCATCCAGGTAATTGATGATATTGAGCTTTATGTGCGAACTATCATCCAGTGATTTGTCTTTGTCGTAATTTGTAAGAATAAACCCGCCCGTTTTTAAATTGATATGGGCTAAAGGCGCAATCCATTTTTTTAATAGTTCATCTTTCGTAAAATATTCCCATGCCGTTTTTTTGTTAACAGGGACAATCATTTCCAGCCTTAAAACTTTTTCTCCTGATGGTGTTATATAAGAAGTATTTTTTACTGTTTGGGCCTCGGTGTAAAATATGCATAAAGTCATAAATACAGAAGTCACCAATTTTTTGAAAGTAGTCATTGGAATAAATTTTGGAAATAAAAATAACAGTAAAAAAAGATATAATGAACGGGTATTATATAGATGGCAACCGGCAGTGAAATTTTGTTGCAAACATGCGGGCGCTACTGATATAAATAAATATTTTTAAAAGAAGATTCATTTGTGTGTTTTTATTTTATGCGATTTACGGTTAATAAACATAGTGTGGGAAATGAATTCTATATTTTCAAGATAATTTTCAACAGAATGACTATATGTGAGTGATACACTTTGTGTCCGGTTTTGATACAGGGTATTTTTCTGAAATTTGTCGTAAAAAATTAATTGCCATGTGATTGTATTTATGGTATAATTGCAGCTATCTTACTTTACCAGTAACCGGCAACTTTAATGAATTAGGGGGAATTTGATGGGAAGGCTATAATTTTTAAACAGCAGTTATTTTAATCAAAGATTATATTGTTAAGCAAAATTCCAAACCAGCTATTGAAAAAATAAATACTTTGTAAAAATGTTACTCAAGAACGCTTCTATACTAATTATTGATGATGATACTGATGTATTAACGGCCGTAAGGTTGTTGCTAAAAACAGAAGTAAAAGAAGTTGTAACCGAAAAAAATCCGGAGAATATCCGCTGGCTTTTATCAAAACAATCATTTGATCTTATCCTGCTTGATATGAACTTTACAAGTTCTATAAACACAGGCAATGAAGGGATTTTCTGGTTGAATAAAATTAAAGAGTTTGGTTCAGACGCTTCTATAATTATGATTACCGCTTATGGCGATATAGACCTTGCGGTAAGATCATTGAAGGAAGGCGCAGCCGACTTTGTGATAAAGCCATGGCACAATGAAAAGCTTATAGATACCATAAAAGAAACTTTAAAAAAGAAAGGAAAAATTTCAGGTGTTTCGACCACTGCGGGAGATTCAGTAATCGGAAAAGAATTACTTGGCCAGTCGGAAGTCATGAACGACATTTTTGTAAAAATTGAAAAGATCTCACCCACTGATGCTAACATATTAATCCTTGGAGAAAATGGTACCGGCAAAGAACTTATTGCAAAAGCTATTCACCAGCATTCTCTCCGTGCGGACAAACCTTTTGTAAAAGTTGACGTTGGCGCATTGACCGAAACCCTATTTGAAAGTGAATTATTTGGCCACAAGAAAGGCTCATTTACGGGCGCCAATGAAGACAGGGCGGGAAGATTTGAAGCTGCCAACGGCGGTACGTTGTTTCTCGATGAAATCGGAAATATTTCTTTACAGCAGCAGGCGAAACTATTAAGTGTTTTACAAAACAGGCAGGTCACCCGCCTTGGAAGTAACCAGGCAATAGACATCAACATACGCCTGATATGTGCTACCAACCTGCATATCAGCGAGCTTGCAAATGAAAACCGTTTTAGGAAAGACCTTATCTACCGCATAAATACTGTTGAGATAGTTGTGCCACCATTGAGAAAAAGAGAAGATGATATCACCATGCTTGCGAAGCACTTTGCAAAAATGTATGCAGGAAAATATTTAAAACCCGAGCCGGTGTTTGATTCAAAAGCACTTGATAAACTTAAGCAATATCTTTTCCCCGGAAATGTAAGGGAATTACAATATACAATGGAGCGGGCCGTGATCATGTCAGATGGCGAAGAACTTACAGCATCTGATCTTATTTTTTCACCAATTGAATCTACGGTCCTGCAGGAAACTGAGCCTGCGGATTTAAATTTAAATACAGTAGAAAAAAATACTATTTTACGCGTGATTGAAAAACACAATGGCAACATCAGCAGGGCGGCGAAAGAACTGGGCCTTACAAGAACTGCGTTGTACAGGAGGTTGAGCAAGTATGATATATGAGCACGAGCATTCAGCTGTGAGCTTTCAGCAGCGAGCTATTGGGAACTCAAAGCTTGCCAGAATATCCATAGATCATTTTTCTTATATCAATTACAGCAGCTTGGAGATTATTAAAAACTTCTTCATTTATATAAGAAAGATCTTTACTAAGAATAATTTGATATTGAAGTTCGGAACAGGAGCCGGTGGCTATTTGAAGAAAGTTTATAAGTTGTTGATTAGAATTTCGCCCACATCCTTCAGCAATATTAGTTGGAATGGAAGAAGAAGAGCGGCGAATTTGACTGGTTAAGCCGAAGAGCTCATCTTTGGGAAAATGTTTAGTAATCGTGTAAATTTTTAAAGTAAGCTGATGGCTTTTTTTCCAAATTTCCAGGTTTAAAAAATTACGCATAGTATTTAAAATTTAAAAGTTTAAAAATTGTAACATAAGTATTTAAATCTTTAAAAAAAAAGCTCATGGCTCGTGGCTGTTAGCTCATGGCTTATATTCAAATGATTAAACAATTAGAGCTTAGAATTATTTTGAGGGTCGTATTTTTATTTATAACTCTCTTTGCTACCACATTTATTTTATTAAAAGGGTGGCATACCTATCTCATTTTGATTGCTCCTGTTATTATTTATCAGCTCATAGAATTATATCGCTTTCAGCATAAATCCCAGGACGAGATCAAGCAATTTGTAGAGTCGGTGCATTACCGCGACTTTTCCCGCTATTTCGATGTAAAACATGCTCCTTCTGAATTACAGCCAATGCGTGAAGGATTCAACCAGATCAATTCTACTTTCAAAATCATAAGTAAAGAGAAGGAAACACAGTATCAATACCTGCAAAAAATTCTTGAGTTGGTAGAGACAGGAATTCTTTCTTATGAAAATGAATCCGGTGAGGTAATGTGGATGAATGAATCATTGAAACAATTATTACAACTGCCATATCTCAAGACAATTCATTCTCTTGCCAAGCGCGACAAGGAATTGTATAATGATATCGTTGACCTAAAGCCAGGCGAAGGAAAAGTTACAAAAGCTCATCTTGAAAAGGGATCATTCAAAGTATTATTATCAGCTACAGCATTCGCAACCGAAGGAAAAAAATTTAAATTAATTGCATTTCAGAATATAAGCGAAGCGCTTGACGAAAGTGAATCGCAGGCATGGCAAAGATTACTCGGCGTGATGACGCATGAGATTATGAATTCTGTGGCGCCCATTTCATCGCTGGCAGATACGCTGAAAAACCGGCTTGAGAAATCAGTGATGCACCTGGAAAACAAATCCGCCGCGGTGCATGATCTCGAGCTGGGAATTGATACGATTAAAAGAAGAAGTGAAGGCTTATTAAAATTCGCGGAAACGTATCGTAATCTCAATAAAATCACGACACTCAATTTAAAAAAGGTTTATGTAAGAGATCTTTTTGAAAGCCTTTACCAGCTAATGCAACCGACATTAGAACAGAAAAAAATTGAAATGGATATCGTGTTGAAGGATACCGATCTTGTATTGGATGCCGATACCAATCTTATAGAACAGGTGCTGATAAATCTTGTGGTGAATGCAATGGAAGTAGTAAAAGACCGGCCTGAACCAAGAATTATTTTATCGGCGTTGTTATTAAATAATAAAAAAGTTATTATAAAAGTTGCCGATAATGGCGTAGGCATGACGGAAGAAGTTATGGATAAAATATTCATCCCATTTTTTAGCACCAAAAAAAATGGAAGCGGAATCGGCCTGAGCCTTTGCAAACAAATAATGATGCT
>JBDTMP010000225.1:0-1781 GCA_039934215.1 Ginsengibacter sp. | reverse complement strand
AGCACGAGGCCGGCCAGTGAATCACTGTCCCCCCTTATTTTATCAAAGGTGTCAATTGGCAATTTTAATGATTTACACACATCGTTAATCATTGTTTTCCCTTCGAAGATATAAGTGAAATCATCCAGTTTTTTATTAGCGCTTTGCTCATCATCAAATTCATCATGGATATCACCGATGATCTCCTCCATCACGTCTTCAAGCGTTATAATCCCTGAAGTGCCTCCAAATTCATCTACTACCACGGCCATGTGTATGCGCTTATTCCTGAAGTCCTGTAATATGTCTTCAATTAATTTTTGCTCATGCACATAAAAAACCGGGCGCATAAGTCCGTGCCAGTCATAGCTCTCTTCATCAAGATGCGGCAAAAGATCTTTTGTATGAAGAATTCCTGCTATCTCATCAAGACTATCTTTATAAACCGGGAATCTTGAGTAGTGCATTTCTTCCACTTTACGCTTTACATTCGCAAAGCTTACGTTCAAATCGATGCCACTAACGTCGAGGCGTGTTCGCATCGTTTGCTTTACAGTGGTATTCCCAAATTTTCTTATGCCTTTTAAAATTTGCTTTTCTTCGCTGGACGCTTCATGGTCTGGCAAAAGATCAATGGCGTAATCAAGCTGCGTATCGTCCATGCGTGAAGAACCGGAATTAAATCGCTTTTCAATTCTATCGCCGAGATTTACCAGGCGGGTACTGATTTTGAAAAACAAACTGTTGAATACCTGTATAAGTAACGAGGCGGTAGAGGCAAACCATATTTTATGGTGTGTCGCCCAAACCTTTGGAAGTACTTCACCAAATAATACAAGAAAAAAAGTAACAACGACCACTTTAATGAGGAACTCGAAAATGCCCTGCAACCCCAGCGCGGTAACCCATGTATTCATTAAGGTATTTGATATAAGCACTATCCCAATATTTACAAAGCAATTGGCGATAAGCATGGAAGCGAGCAGCGTCTTAGGAGTTTCAAGCAGGGTTACAATTCGCTTAAAGGAAGGCTGTTGCCTTGTTTTAAGCATATTAATATCCTTAAGCGTAAGCGAAAAAAATGCAATTTGAGAACCTGCTACCAAAAAGGAAATAAAAAAAAGAATAATGACGATGAAAAGAAGTACGGTAGTCGCGGCGGGCGTAATTGCCAGGAATAAAAGTATATGCTGGCATAATAAGTTTACCGAATGATAATCCAAAACAAAATTTTTTAGTTAAACATTTGGATGGATGCACGTAATGCAGCCAGAGCCGGTTGGTGTTTTTAAAAGGGCAATTTTTCTGATCCCTCATCCAATGGTGGGATTTCGCTTCCTTGTATATTTTCATTTGCACTTTCACTACCCTGCTGGTTATTGTCTGACCGCTTATCGAGCATAATAAGATTATCTGCTATAATTTCTGTCGCCACTTTTTTATTATGATCTCTGTCTTCCCAATATCTTGTCTTTAATCGTCCTTCAATATAAACGAGGCTGCTTTTATGCAGATATTTTTGAGATAGTTCCGCGAGGCCCCGCCATAAAACTACATTGTGCCATTCAGTCTGAGACATTAACTTGCCTAATTTGTCTTTATACGTTTCAGTTGTTGCAAGAAGAATTTTTGCAACAGGAATATTTCCTTCCAGGTATTGAATTTCAGGGTCCTTACCCAGGTTACCGATTAGAATTACTTTATTTACACCTCTCATTTGTAATTTTTTCTCAGATTAACAAATCACTATTAACCAAATTTAAAGATACATTTTAATCTGTCAAATATGAATTGATAAATTT
>JBDTMP010000224.1:0-3304 GCA_039934215.1 Ginsengibacter sp. | reverse complement strand
ACTAAAATCAATAAAATTTAATTTTTAAAAATGTGTATAAATTTTTTTAGACCATTAATTAAAACAAATTTTTGTAACCTAAATGAATTTACCTTTAAAAATAAAATATCAAATATGAGCTACGAATTAACAGGAAAACTTTTAGAAAAATTTGACGCGGTCCAAAGAACAGAAACTTTTAAGGTTCGTGAGTTCGTGGTGGAAAAATCTGAAGACATTAATGGTAAAGTAATTACCAATTTTATAAAATTTCAATGCGTGCAGGATCGTACAAATATTATAGACCGGATAAATGTTGGCGATGAAATAAAAGTTTATTTCAACATCAGGGGAACCAAATGGGAAAAGGATGGACGTACTTCTTATTTCAGCAATCTGGATGCATGGCGTATTGAACAAATTTTGCAAGCCGGTAAAGAAGCGGCATCCGACGATGATCATCTCGAGCCTCTTGATACATTTACTTCGTCTTCACAAGATGCAATTGATGATCTTCCATTCTAAACCCCCAAACCCCTGAAGGGGCTTAAGTCTTCAATCCTTTAAGGAATCTAAAGCACCAACAGGCTTACTATTATTGACTTTTAAAAAAGCTAAGCCACTTCAGAGGTTTGGGGCAATACTATGCTACAAAAAATTTCTTTAAAGCTTCTCCCTCATGAATCCACTAATAATGTTTTAGTACAGGAATATATCGCTAAAGCAACAGGCAAAAAATTAGCGGAAATTTCGGGTTACTATATTCTCAAAAAATCTTTAGATGCAAGAAGTAAAACTGTATGGATTCATCTCACAGTTATGGCATTTATAAATGAGCCAGTCCGAAAAAGAGATTTACAAAAATTTGTTTTTAATGATGTCTCAATATCTCAAAAAACTGTTGTGATAATTGGTGCAGGGCCGGCGGGATTATTCGCTGCTATTCAACTCATTGAAAAAGGAATTAAACCGGTAATACTTGAGAGAGGAAAAGATGTAAGAGAAAGACGAAGAGATCTGGCGATATTAAATAAAAACGGTGTTATTAATCCTGAAAGTAACTATTGTTTTGGAGAAGGTGGTGCAGGTACCTACAGCGATGGAAAATTATATACGCGTAGTTCCAAGCGTGGAAATATTAACAGGATACTTGACCTCTTTGTGCACTTCGGGGCTGATGAAAATATTTTATACGAAGCCCATCCGCATATAGGGACTAATAAACTTCCACACATTATAACGGAAATGCGCAAACGCATAATCGAATGTGGCGGCGAATTTTATTTCAATAAGAAAGTTATTGATTTCACTTTAGAAAACGAAACTATTAAAGCTGTAAAAACTGCCGATGGGAATTTGTTCCCGGCAGATTTTTTTATTCTTGCTACGGGGCATTCCGCCAGGGACATTTACTTGCTGCTTCATAAAAAAAAGCTGTCACTTATTGCCAAGGCTTTTGCTCTCGGCGTAAGAATTGAGCACCCCCAGTCTGTTATAAATGATATACAATATTCTAAAAATAATCGCTATAACCTGGCCCTGGAAACTGATCTTTTGCCACCCGCTACATATAGCCTTGTAGAGCAGGTGGATGGACGTGGGGTTTTTTCATTTTGCATGTGCCCTGGTGGTATTATAGCTCCTGCCGCAACCAATTCAGGCGAAGTTGTTACAAATGGATGGAGCCCTTCTAAAAGAAATAATCCGTATGCTAATAGTGGCCTTGTCGTGCAGGTAGAAACGGAAGATATATGGAATTATATGAAAGGATTTGGCAAAAAAATTGAATCTCTCAATTTAAACTCACCGCTGCTGATGATGTACTTTCAAAAACAGGTAGAAGAAGATGCTTTTGCAGCAGGTGGTGGAAATTTTGTTGCACCAGCGCAGCGCATGGTTGATTTTACCAAAGATAAAATTTCATCAACACTGCCGAAGTGTTCTTATATTCCAGGCGTCCGGTCTTCAGAACTCAAAAATGTATTGCCCCCATTTATTACCGAACGTTTACAAAAGGCAATGAATGCATTCGCAAAAAAAATGCCGCCAAGGTTTGGCAATAGTGGCTATTTCACAAATGAGGCACTGCTTGTAGCGACTGAAAGCCGTACATCTTCTCCGGTAAGAATACCCCGCGATGAAACCCTTTTTAATCATCCCCAGGTAAAAAATTTATACCCTTGCGGGGAAGGCGCAGGTTATGCCGGTGGAATTGTAAGCGCGGCTATGGATGGCGAAAGAATTGCAACAGCAATAGCTGCAGTGTGGCGGTAATTAGATTGCCATTCATAAAATTTCGCATAATTCCTATTTCCTTCTTTTTACATTTACCACAGTGCTATACCTTCGCAACATTTATTAATTTATTTATATACCTGCGAAATATATAAAACTAAAAGCCTTTCATGAATATTTTAGAATTACAAAATCTTAAAAAGTATTATGCTACGCAAAAAGCAGTTGATGATATAAGCTTTTCAATACCGGAGAAAAGTATTTTTGGATTGCTTGGGCCAAATGGGGCCGGCAAAACAACATTGCTGCGTATGATTACAGGCATATTTTATCCTGATAGCGGAAGCATTTTTTTCGAAGGCAAAAAGTTTGACCCTTCCAGGGATATTGCAAGAATAGGGTACATGCCCGAAGAAAGAGGGTTGTATAAAAAAATGAAGATAGGGGAACAGGCATTATACCTGGCCATGCTCAAAGGGCTGAACAGGCAGGAGGCAATAAAAAGAATAAGAGAGTGGTTTTTGAAATTTGAAATGGAAAGCTGGTGGAATAAAAAAGTAGACGACCTAAGCAAGGGCATGAGTCAGAAGCTCCAGTTTGTCACCACCGTTCTTCATGAACCGCGTCTTCTTATTCTCGATGAACCTTTCAGTGGTCTTGATCCCGTAAATAGTAATCTTATAAAGGATGAAATTTTTAAGCTGGCCCAAAAAGGAACAACCATCATTTTCAGCACACACAGGATGGAGCAGGTGGAAGAAATATGTGATGAAATTATACTGGTAAATAAAGGAAAGAAAATCCTGGAGGGAAGTGTAAAGCAGGTAAAGCAGGATTGTAAAGAAAATATTTTCAAAGTGGGCTTTGACCACCTCCCGGAAGCTTTTGAAAATAATATTTTTGAGATTGTAAATGCAAAAGATAATTTTCTAACTGTGAAGATCCATGAAGGGTACAATCCAACAGCGGTGCTCAAAGAATTTTTAGATCATCGGGCAAGTATTATTTCATTCAATGAAATACTGCCAACGCTCAATGATATTTTTATAAAGAAAGTGGAAGACACAAAATTAGCGAGGCAGTTTGAAAA
>JBDTMP010000223.1:0-10920 GCA_039934215.1 Ginsengibacter sp. | reverse complement strand
TCATTATTCGATTTATCGTTTTTGGAATTGGCCTTTTTAGCTTTGTCGTCGGCTGGCTTTACAATTTTTTTATCAACCGGTTTTTCCATTATGGCTTTTGGTTGTTTTTCTGCCGCTTCCTTAGCCGGAACATCTTTTGCGGGTGATGATTCTTTTTTAAACTCATCGGCCATATTTATTGGACCCATCACTTTCTTGTCGGCATTCCCCTGATCTTTAAACTGATCTTTCTTAAATTCTGATTCTACAGGAACATTCTGCTCGGTATAATCACCTGCATCGCCGTTCCCCTGGTCTTCAGTAAAGTCATTTCCTTCCCCTTGTTTTACAATATTGGAAAAATTTTGATCAGCATAGATAGGGTCATTATTTAATTCAGCAGGTTTTTGAAATTCTGCATTAGGATCAATACCCAATTTCTTATCGGCATAAACTTTCTGCATAAAAAAAGCAAACTCAGGCATTGCTAATTCATTACCGCCACCTGTGTGAGAAATTCTTAAAAAACGGTCATCACATCCAACCCATGCACCCGCAAGCAACTGTGGTGTGTACCCAATAAACCACCCATCCGTATTATCATTGGTTGTTCCTGTTTTTCCGCCCATGTCAGATTTTATTCCATAACGGTCACGCATAGAATGACCGGTGCCAAAATCAACAACACCCTGCATCATTTTGTACATCATATAAGCATCCGCTTCACTAATTACCTGTTTTGTTTCCGATTGAAAATTTTGAAGAACATTGCCATTTTTATCTTCTATCCTGTTTATGAAAATTGGCTCTGTATTAAACCCACGGTTAGGGAACATAGTATAGGCACGCAGCATTTCTAAGAGCTGCAAATCCGCAGAACCAAGTGCAATAGAAGGCACAACGGGAATCTTACTTTGGATGCCGCAAAGATGCGCGAAATCTGCAGTTTTTTTGGCGCCAATGCGACTCATAAGATCCCATGCGGCTGCGTTCAAAGATTTAGCAAGGCAGTAAGCCATAGTGCCGCCCCCACCTGATATTGTTTTATTGGCAAGAGTAATAGCTTTTCCCCCAATATAACTTTCAGGCGTAAGGCCTGCATCTGTTAATGCAAGTGTATAAAGCAATGGCTTGAACGTCGATCCTACCTGGCGGTTGGCGGTTACGTGATCATATTTGAACCAGTTAAAATCAATTCCACCTACCCATGCTTTTACCTCACCTGATACAGGATCAATCGCGGCAAATGCTGTTTGCATCATTTGCTTATTGTACTTTATGGAATCGATTGGGGACATAACGGTGTCGGTTGAACGATTCGCATTCCATGCAAAAATTTTCATTTTCACAGGCTCATAAAAGGTCTTTTCAATTTCTTCATTTTTAAGCCCATCTTCTTTTAAATTCTTCCATCGCTCACTTTCTCTCATCGCTTTCTCTAAAATATCCTGATGCCCCTTCCATACATTTTTAGAAAGCTGGCTATTGAATTTTTTTTGCATGATCACCATGTGTTTTATCATGGCTTCTTCGGCATATAATTGCATCTTGGGATCAATAGTTGTATATATTTTCAAGCCATCACGATACATATCATAGTTATTGCCAGTTACCGGATTCTTGTGGGTTTTACACCATTCGTCCAATTTTTTATTTAATACCGAACGAAAATATGGCGCAATACCAAGGCTCTCATCCAGTTTTTTATATTTTATACCTAAGGGCTTTTTTTGCAATGTAGCAGCGTCGGAAGCAGATAAAATATTGTTAGTTAACATCCGGTCAAGCACAAGATTTCTTCTTTCTGTGGCAGCTTTTGGATGCCTGAGCGGATCATATTGCCCCGGGCCGCTAAGCATTCCTACAAGTAACGCCGCTTCATCCGTTGAAAGTTTTGAAGGTTCTTTTTGAAAATAAACACGTGATGCATTTCTTATTCCAAATATATTTCCCCACGACACTCTGTTGAGGTATAGTGAAATAATTTCCTGCTTGGTAAAATTCTTTTCAAGCCTTAATGCCACAATCCATTCCTTTAATTTATCGGTACCTCTTTTTAAAACAGAACCACGTCCCTGGCCCAGGATATTTTTTGCTAATTGCTGCGTGATCGTACTGCCCCCGCCATCCTGGCCCAGCCCCTTTATGGCCCTTCCTATTGCAATGGCGTCAATGCCGGAGTGTTCATAAAATCTTATATCTTCTGTGGAGATCAACGCATCAATTACATGAGGAGAAATATCTTTATAATCTACTGATACCCGGTTTTCTGCATATATTTTTCCCATCAACGTTGTACCATCATTTGCGTAAATCTCAGATGCCAGGTTTGCCTGCGGGTTTTCCAGTTCCTGGAGGGAAGGAAGTTTGCCAAACAAGCCAAAATTTACCGCAGCAAATACACACATTACAAGCAACAATCCTATAAAAACCATTGTCCATAATATTTTTACGCTTGGCCTGGTTCGGGAGTTTTTGCTTTGTTTTTTATTTGAACTTGGTTTGCTTGTTGCCATTTTTCTTTGTGAGGTTGAAAATCTTTTAAAAATAATCTCATGCTTTTTAGAATTTGCCCGGATATTTTTTATTCAATAGTTCCAGGTAATTCACAAGATTTTTATTCTGCTTCAATAGCTCAAGATTCGTGCTGGAAATTATGTAGAATGAATATTTATCCGCGGGCAACCATGAAACTTCAGAAGGCGCGTCTTTTCTTATTTTATCCATGAAGATCATCGCAGCGTCAGCGTTTTCAAACTGCGTAAAAATTAATAGCGTCCTTTCCTTATCCAGCGTATCTTTTGTGATCTCAAGATTCAGCAGCCGGAATTTTTCTCGGCTGTATCTTACAAATGCATTTTTAGCTTCATTACTATAAACAGGGTCAACTTTATTTAGCAACATTACAACATATTGCGGCGTAAGCGCGTCAAACGTGAATGTGCCATTACTTACAGGAGGTGCCAGTTTTTTATCGGGATTTAGCACTGGTTTCTCTGCCGTTACTGTTTGTTCTTTTGGCTTAACGTTTTCGGTTTTTATGGCAGGCAAAACACCTTTGCTTATCATGGCGGAATCATATACAATTATCTGCGAATCTTCTTTTGCTCTCTCAACTGTAAGATTGGATAAATAATCTTCAATAGATGCTCTCCTTTGCAGAACATCTATCATAGTTGCGGCTTTTTCTTTTAGCGTCGAATTAGGATATTGATTGACTATCTGGTTTAGAATGCCTGTTGCTATTGAATCCTGGCGCTGGCGGATGTAATACATGGATTCGATGTAAAGTAATTGCGGGCTCCAGTAATTGACTCCATACACACTGTCGGCCTGTTGTTTTTGTTTGGTGGCCTCTTCAAAGTTACCTTCAATAAACAGATTATAAACGTCCTGGTAGCGCCTTGTGGCCGCGGTATCTTTTTTTGTAGGATTTAATGCCTCGGGATGTGTGACGTATTGTGCAAATTTGCTCCTGGCAAATTTATTCAAAACAAGATTTTTATAGTAGTCGGCTTTTTGCAAATCTCCTGTTTTTCTATAGCAATAAGAAAGGTTCATATATAACTCACCTTCATAGAGGCTATCAGGAAACCGTTGCAAAGATTGTTGGTATGCATCAATCGCCGCGTGGTAATCTTCAAGAAGATTTTGATAGTTTTTTCCTAACTGAAATAATGAATTTGAAACCTTTGTATTGGAAAGATCCATCAGTTCTTTTGTAAGAGGAACATTGTACAGAAGTCCTTCCGCGCTTACATCATCCTGGTAAGGCGTTGCCGGTAAATGCGCTTCGTTTTCAGCCAGCGGATTCCCATCGGCATCTGTCTTCATCTGGCCGGAATCGCTGTCACCTAACGGATCGCCTGAAATTCCATTGGGATTTAGCCCGGAAGGGTTTGCGACTTTTGAAAGCCCCTCTCCTGAAGAAAGACGACGCCAGTTATCAACATTTGTTCTTTTGCCCCAAACCCGTTTAAATTCTGCATACCCTTTTGACTTGAGTGAGGCGTTATAAAAATACCAGTCTCCCTTAGTATTTGTTACATTAAAAAGATCAGGAGCAGCATTTTTCGTGTCAAAAAAATCAGCGGCAGAATTCGTGTAGTCCGCAGCATCTATGTCTTTGATGCCCCGCTCTTTTTTTAATTTTTTTGAAAGTTTTTTGATAAACGCATCGCGGTCGGCGGCAGTCATCGCTGCAATATTTTGAAGGCTGTCTTCCCTTTCAATAATGGTAAGGCTTTCTACAATTTTCGCAAGTGCATTTCTCCTGTCGCGTATCTGGTTAAGATCCCCAAGCGAAGTATCTGCTGTCTGGAGACTGTCGTAATAAGCAAAAGCGTTTTTATAATCTTTATGATCATAACTTATTTCTGCTAAATTCAGAAAAGCCCTGTTTTTATACGAGACATTTATTTCATTATAAAAAATACTTTTTTTAAAATAAAAAACCGCTGCGGCAGTATCCGGCTTTTGCATGGCAAGATCAGCGGCGGAGAAATAAATAATATCACGGTACAAATCGTATTTATCTTTTTTCGCCATGCGCAACAATGTAATAATGCTTTTATCAATCTCCGCGGGGTCTTTGCTTTTTAGCATTTTAGCTTTACTAAGATTTGCATAAATATCCATTAGCGGATCGGTTGTATGCCGTATCGCCTTATCATAATAATCTGAAGCAATTTCAAGATTTTTATTTATTTCATTAAGTTGCGCAAGAAGGTATTCGCGTCTTGCCCTGTCTTCCATGTCAATAGTATTCGGCAGCGAATTTTCAAGATGTATAAGAGTACTATCATACATCTGCTGATTGTAAAACCAATAGGCACTCATTTCTTCCAGTGAGGGATCAAGCCGGCCGGGAAAAACAGGATCGTTCTGCAGCGTATTTATCAGACCAGCAGCATCGCCATACGCTTTCATTTCTATCAGTGTTTTTATTTGCCATATTAGCGCATCGTTTCGGCTGGGCGGCTTCGACAATGCCTTCTGAACAATATTGCGATCTTCTTTGCTGGAAATACTTAATGCTTTGGTTGCGCCATTATCATTGGAGCCTACGATAAGCTGGTCATCGTCTTTTTTCTTTCGTGGGTACAGGTTGTAATTGATAAATTGAAAAGTTTGCGAAGCAGAATCAAAATCCTGCCTCAGATAATAAGCTTTGCCTATGAGAAGGTATAAATTATCAACCCAATCACTCCTGAGGTCATGTAATAAAATTCCTGCGGTCGCCTTATAAATTACGGAGTCCAGCTCCGTATTTTGCGCAGCGGTGTTTACAAGTGAATAGCCATAAAAAGGCAGCAGCTTTGCATAATCATCTTTATTGGAAAGGCGTGCTCTTTCTATAACTTCATTTATTTTGTTATTTGCATTAAAATAATAATTATAATGGGTTACTGTGTTCTGTATGAACCTCCTGGGTAAGGTAAATTTTTTTTCACCGGTCTTTTCCGACTTCAGCGTCTTGGTTTTAAACTTTTCGGGCTTATCCTTTTCAAGGTCAATTGTAATTTTGCCCAGTTGTGCATGAACAGGTAGAAAAAATAAGAGAGAAAAGAATAATATGGAAATAGTTTTTACGATCCGGTTGTTCATGAATTTTAAAAGTTTTACAGAAGGACTGTGGTATGGAATGATAGCATTTCTATTTAACTTCCATTTTACAAAAATATTTTAAAAATACGGTTATTTTAAGCTTAACATGGCTTTTAATGAATACCGTACAGTATTTTTAACAACCTAAAAAAATATTATGGCTTTGCCTCCAGGCAATACATCTTTACAGCGGCTTAAAAACCGCTACCGGCTCGTATTACTTAACGAAGATACCTTTGAAGAAGTAGTGGCTTTTAAGCTAAACAGGATAAGCGTTTATATAGCGCTATGTGTGTCTTTTGTGGTTTTGGTTGGCCTCACAGTAGCCCTGCTTATGTTTACCCCGCTGAAGTTGTACATACCAGGTTATGGTGAGGCGCAAAAAGCAAAAGAATATGAAATGCTTAAAGTGAGAGCTGATTCAATCGAACAAAGCCTCATCAAAAAACAGCATTATATAAATACGATCGAAAAAGTTTTAAAAGGAACTGTGGTTCCATTAGACACAACAACACTGAAATTAAAAAATATCGAAAAAAGCAGGGATTAAAATTCGATTATACGTCAATATGGATACAAGGAAAGAAAGTAACAAACAACTGATGCGATATGGAGGTCTTGCGATGCAGTTTTTCGTAAGTATCGGCCTGGCCTTATTTATTGGCATGAAAGCCGATGGATGGATCAAAATGTCTTTCCCATTGTTTGTGTGGCTGTTGCCATTGTTGATTATAGTTGCCATCATCTATCGGCTTATTAAAGAAACATCTGCCAGGAAATAAAATCATTATGCAGAAAAAACTTGTGCCTGTTATTCTATTGTTTGGGTTGATTACGGCCTTGATTTTTATTTTTAAATCTTTTTTAAAAATAAATGGCTTTGATATTAATTTTTTGTTAACCGGTAATCTCATATTATTCCTGTTAAGCGTCTCTGGTTTTCTTATTCAAATGCGCGGCTTAAGGTCGCCCAACATAAATGCTTTTATACGGGGAGTTTATTCTTCCCTGCTTCTTAAAATGTTTATGCTTGTAATAATTGTTCTCATCTACATTTTTATGAATGAGGGAAATGTGAATAAGCCTTCCTTATTTGCATGTATGGCTTTATACTTTTTATATACTGCTATAGAAGTAAAACAGTTAATGAAAATTGCCCGTAAAAAACCTGATGCCTAAGAAAGAATCACCACTTCATCAGTTAAGTACCTATTTGCCGCAAGGCTCTTTTGAGAATGTAATACAATATCTCAAAGAATTTAAAGTACATCTCACGATTACCCGTGAACGAAAAAGTATTCTTGGTGATTACAGGAACAGGCTTCCTGATAAAAATCACAGGATAAGTGTAAATGGTAATCTCAACAAATTTTCTTTCATTATAACTTTGTTGCATGAGCTGGGCCACCTGGTTGCATACGAGAAGTATGGCAACCGCATACAGCCTCATGGCCAGGAATGGAAAAAAGAGTTTGGGCAAATATTGGCGGGCTTTATTTCAAAAAAAATATTTCCAATGGATATTGAAAAGGAGCTTATGAAAAGCCTGAAGAACCCGGCAGCAAGTTCCTGCGCCGAAGATGCACTTTTAAGAATTTTGAGAAAATATGATACGCACAAACCGGGCGTTTTCCTGGTAGAAGAACTACCGCCAAATAGCATTTTTAAAATTAAAGGTGGAAAAACTTTCACCAAAGGAAATAGAATAAGAAAAAGATATTTATGCAAAGAAAGTCTCACAGGAAAACTTTTTCTCTTTAGTCCCGTTGCAGAAGTCGAGCTTGTAGATCAGGGATCATAATTCTTTTATCATCCACACGCCGCATCCATTATGGCCGCTGTTACCTATAGCTTTCTCAATATGGGCAAACCCCGCTTTTATATACATCGCGATCGCATTTTTTAATTCGGGCATTGACTCGAGATACATTTTTTTATAGCCACATTTTTTTGCTTCGGCCATACAGGTTTGCAAAAGTATTTTGCCCAGGCCGTACCCTCTTGCTTCTTTTGATAAATACATTTTCACCAGTTCACAAGTTTGGCCAGGTAATCCTTCAGTTGGGAAAATTCCAGCGCCTCCTGTTACGCTATCATTTTTTAACGCAACGAAATAAGCAGAGCCATTTGTTCTAAAGAGATTATATAAATGATCCGTTGTTTCATCAAAATAAACTGTACCAGCCTTGGCTGCGCCAAACTCTTCCAAAGAATTACGGATGATTGACGCAAGCACCGCATCGTCTTTTTCAGAAATGGGCCTTATGGTTATTTGATTCAACAGAGGGAGATTTTATTTTAAAATAAAGTATCTGGCCATTTCATTTTTTTAGATCAGACATATTTTCCAAATCGCCTGATAACTGTACCATTCTATGTATCTTCTAATTAACAAATCTCCATTGCACACCAATCCTGAAAATATAACCAGGCGTTGGATAATTCGGCGCTGCAAAATTATTGTTGGAAAAACCAAAACCATCCTGGAATGATACAGTATTCAGGTTCTCAACTTTTACCAGGCCTGTAAATGATTTTATTCTAAAATTAAAATAAGCGCTCAGTTCCGGAAGATTACTGATGGTAGTGGAATCCTGGGGGAAGAATTGTCCTTCGACGGGCGAATAATTATTGGCCTTATAAGGTGTATTATATTTTACATCAATGCCTGTGCTCAGGTTAAGATTTTTGAAAAACACTCCTTCAAATGCAAGACGCTGCCTTGTAAAAAAAAGTGGAACTCTTATGGGATTGTTACCCGCGGTTTGCTGCACTGTAAAATCACTGTATAAATTAAGATGTCCCACTACTTTGTTTTTTGTTGAAGCCACGAACTGTGTAATATTTACAAGTCCATTAAACTGGTCTGTTTTATAATAATTTGTAAAATAAGTATAATTAGCAATTGACATATTTCGTGCAAGCAGCGTGAATTTTGGGTTATTTGACTCTGCGGATATAACAGTGATATTTTCTTTTTTCGTATTGAGATTATTATTAAAATTAAAGGATGAGTTGCCTTCGAAAATATAAGAAGGAGAGCGGTTTACATTTTGAAATATTACCTGGACATTGCCAAGTTTTGAATTTAAAAAGCGGGTGAGAGTCGCATAGGCACTGTAATCGCCCGCATTAACTCCCGTCGCATAAAATTCTCCCTTGAGAAGCGCATCCCATTTTTTATTTCTTGTTTTGTTCCGATATTCCCCATGGAGTACTATATTAAAAAAATTTTTACTAAACGCCACCGGTGAAGGATTTATGGAGTCCGGGGAGGAAGTAAATGATCCTGTAAAATTTTCAAGGCGAAGCCCTGCTTCAATAAACTGCGCCGGGTTTTTTGTCTCCGGAAATTGTTTTACAGCAAAATCATTGGATACAAATTTCCACCTGTCCTGAATCCAAAAATTCAGCCCGGCGGATGGATCAAGGGTTATTCCATACCAATTTTTGAACAGCGCTGAATCCCTTTGTGCGAAACCAACATTAGAAAGTGTATCCCGAAAGCGATACGTGTAGGTGCTGTAATTGATCGTATGCTGAAAACGGAATTTTGGATAGAATAAATAATCTGTAGTACTGTCGTTTATGATTATAGAATCCTTAATTCCGAAATCATAACTCTGCCTGAAGAAGGCTGTAAAATTATTATAGAAATTACCTGTGTTTACTTTGGTGGAAAATACATTGTAAGATTGTTCCACATTTCCTCCAAAGTTAACGGGAATGGTAAAACGCTTTTTCATGGTAGGATCAAGAAGCGATGAATCATTTTGAATTCCACCGTTTTCGGAAGCGCTTAACTTATTTCCTAATAACACAAAGTAGGCGGCATATCTTTTTTTGTTTCCCTGGTAATTGCTGAAAAAACGATAACTATTATGATTGGTATTTTGTGTTTGAAAAAACCCCGGCGATGATATCAGCCTGTATTCAATACCGGCGTTCCAGTTTGGCTTTATATTTTGAGTATGATCGACCTTAATTAATTGTTCTTTCCCGGATGCCAATAAATATGTTAGTTGCGTAAAAGGCCTTGTCGTTTTATAAAACTGTGTATTTTCAAGGTTGTACATATACAGGTCGTATGCATGAAAACCTGCATCCCAGCCTGCTTTCAACACGGGACTGAATAATACGGGAAATGCAGCGCTACCATTATTACCCAGTGTGACATAATTCGCAGGAACCGAATAAATTTTATTGAAATCACTTACTGACGAATCTAACTTATCGCTTTTTAATGAATCGAGATAACGGAAGGAAATAGTAATTGAATCCGCCAGATCATCACGATGTTTAAAGCCAAGCGTGTCCGTTTTTGATTTCTGCCCGGGCTGGTTGGGATTGTTGGTGTTACTCTGCGGATTGGTCGCTCCAGGCCTTCTTTTTAAAATGCCCGGCATCTGTGAATAGGCGGCATGAGCAAAAACCATCAGCAATATTATCAGGAGGCGTTTTTGAAAACCCTTTTGAAATTGTATTTGCTTTTTATCTCTCATTAATTTTGATTCTTATATCGCCGCAACCAGGTTTTTGAAAATTAGAGTAAGCTTCGGCTCCGCTTCGCTCGCGGCCATCAATACTTCCTCGTGTGTTATTTTATTTTCTTCTTCCCTAATTCCAATATCTGTAATAACACTCATTGCAAATACCGGCAATCCCAGGTGTACTGCCGCAATTACTTCCTGGACTGTACTCATGCCCACGGCATCACCCCCAAGTATATTAAGCATTTTATATTCCGCTCTTGTTTCAAATGTAGGACCTGTTACACCCATGTAAACTCCTTCTTTAATAACAATATCATTTTCCTTTGCAATTCTTTTTGCCAAAGCAATCAGATATTTTTTATAAGGCTCACTCATGTCAGGGAACCTGGGCCCAAACTCCGCTTCATTCTTACCAAGCAGTGGATTAAATGTTAGCATGCTTATATGATCGGTGATGATCATAAGATCGCCTACACGAAAATTTTTGTTAGTACCTCCGGCGGCATTACTAATAAGGAGCGTTTGTATTCCCAGGAATTTCATAACCCTTATTGGGAAAACAACTTCTTCAGTAGAGTAACCTTCATAATAATGAAAGCGGCCGGCCATCGCAACGACTTTTTTTTCCCCAATTTCGCCGAAGACCAGCTTGCCGCTATGCCCTTGAACGGTACTGACCGGAAAGTTTGGAATGTCACTATAGTCAATTGTAAACTCAACATTTATTTCGGAAATAAAGCTTCCAAGGCCACTGCCCAAAACAATACCAACTGAAGGCTTTGCACTATATTTTGATTTTATAAAATCAACCGCCTCAATAATTTTTGTCAACATATAATTT
>JBDTMP010000222.1:0-4882 GCA_039934215.1 Ginsengibacter sp. | reverse complement strand
TAACTGATAAAATTTATGTTGAAGATTTTGGTGAATGCAAAGGAATGGGCAGGTGCGGAACCTGCGTGGTTGAAATAATGCAGACAGAAAATAAATTCCTGTCGCTGGAAAGAAATGAAGAGACCACGATAAAAAAAACAGGCATAACCGATCCAAACTACAGGTTAGCATGCCAGATTCTTGTAAATGAAGAATTGAAAAATACGACTTTCCGCATTTGTTATAATTATGAATAAGCTTCTGTTTCGTCGCCGGAGTTTCTACTGATTCATGATGTAATAAATATTTTATTTGCCTGCAATTTTATATTGTCATCAGGATGTAAATAAAAGTAATTAAATACTTTTATTGAACAACTATTCATACCTTTGCTTTATCAATTCAACTTAAAATCTAACGTATGCAAACAACAGCAGAAAACATCCTCAACGTAACCTTACTGGAACCGAGGCAAAAACATCCCACTATTTTTGTCCGGTTTGATGAACTGGACGAGGGGGAGACTTTAACGATTCATAATGATCATGATCCTAAACCATTATATTATCAATTATTGGGCGAAAGAGGTAACATATTCACGTGGGAGTATCTCAAGGAAGGGCCCGAATTGTGGAAGGTGAAAATTTCAAAAAAGATTTCAGGTGAAGATGATGAAACCCTTGGACAAATTGCCGCCAAGGACTTGCGCAAAGCAGAGGTATTTAAAAAGTATGGACTCGATTTTTGCTGTGGCGGAAAGAAGACTGTAAAGGAAGCATGTGCAGAGAAAGGAATTGATGTAACAAAAGTAGAGCAGGAATTACAACAGGCTTACAAATTGCCATCAACCCGCCCTTTGCCTTATGGCGATTGGAGTTTGGATTTTCTGTGTGACTATATTGTTAACACCCATCATAGTTATGTGAGAAAAACCCTGCCCGATATAATGGCTTATGGAAAAAAGGTAATGCAGGTGCATGGTGATCAGCATCCTGAATTATTACGTATTTATCAATTGATTGAAGAAGTGAATGCAGAATTATCTGCACACATGATTAAGGAGGAACAAGTATTGTTCTCTTATATTAAAGAACTGGTGGGCGCAAAAAACAATTCAAAACTTTTGCACGCGACACAATTTAAGACAGTTCAAAATCCAATCAATATGATGGAGATGGAACATGAATTAGTTGGAAAAAATCTTGCAGAAATCAGGGAGCTTTCCAATGATTACACTTTACCTGGAGATGCCTGCGCCAGTTATAATTTACTGTACAATTTGCTGAATGAATTTGAGGAAGATCTGCATTTACATATTCACCTGGAAAACAATATCCTCTTTCCAAAAGCATTGGAAATGGAAAAAGAACTAAACAAATAAAAGTCCCTGCTCCGCCAACAACACAAGAAGATTTTAAAAAAAGTGAAATAAAATTATATGAAAAAAATAATGGCGATGCTATTAGTAACAGGCTTATTGTCGGCTTGTAATTCACAAAACCATGAAGAAAATAATACTGCCTCTGAAGCCACTACAGAAACCAATCATGAACATGCGGAGAAAGCAACGGTCCTCGTTTTAAACAATGGAGCTAAGTGGAAAGCAGATTCTGTAACGAACCATAATGTAGTCCGGTTGAAAACTACCGCAGACATGTTTAGAGTAGAACCTTTTCCATCAATAGATAATTACCAGGTATTAGGTAACGATTTATCTAATGATGTGGATACTTTAATTCAGCAATGCAAAATGAAAGGTGATGAACATGAAGCATTGCATAAATGGCTTGAGCCGATCTTAAATCTTACGACCCAGTTAAAGAATACAACTGATACTGCCAAAGCAAGACAAATTTTTAAGTCTGCTGACACACGTATTGACGAATACCGTAATTTTTTTGAATGAGCATGATTATAAATTCAAATACAAAAATAGCCGCTTTAATAAAGCAAAATCCCAATGCTCTCGAAGCTATTGTAAGCATTTCACCAAAATTTGTAAAGCTTCGGAATCCATTGTTACGAAAAGTAATTGCCGGCAGAACCAGTATTACCATGGCATCAAAACTCGGTGGCTGCAGTGTGGATGATTTTTTCAATAAGTTGCGGCCATTGGGTTTTGAAATTGATAAAGCAGCAGCCGCAATAGATGACGCCGATGATGAAAAAAAACCTGTTCCCGAATTTCTGAAAAATATACAAGATGATAGAATTGTAAAATTGGACGTACGCCCGGTTATTGAATCGGGCAAAGATCCGCTGAACGTTATCGTGCAAAAAGTGAAGGCATTGCCAACAGGTTATGTACTTAAAATTGTCAATAGTTTTGAACCCACTCCTTTGATACATCTTTTGGGTAAACAGGGATTTGAATCTTATACGGAGACAATCAGTGATGAAGTAGTGAATACTTATTTTTATAAGAAAACAGACAAGCCTGTGGCCCTTGAAACTAAAAAAACTTCCTGGTCAGAGGGCTGGGATGAAATGTTGGATAGATTTAAAGGGGCACTTAAGCGAATTGATGTGAGAGCATTGGAAATGCCGTTGCCCATGCATGCCATTTTGGAAGCCCTGGAAAATTTACCCCCAGATAAAGCTCTGTTTGTTTATCATAAACGCATCCCTGTTTTTCTTTTGCCAGAACTGGAGGAAAAAAAATTTAGCTACCGTATCAAAGAGATAGGCGATGCAGAGGTACACCTGTTGATTTACAAAGACTGATATGTTTGCCACTGGAAATACCGGCACATCAACTACTACTTCTTATAAAGTGGTACTTCCATTTTACGTGTATGCTGCTGTTGCCTTTCTTATTGCAACCATTTTTCTATCATTATCAGTAAATGACATCACAAAACATTATTTCCAGCCGCATACCTTAGCCATCACCCATATTATGGCGCTGGGTTGGGGGACGATGATGATTCTCGGCGCCAGCCACCAACTGGTTCCGGTATTGATTGAAAATAAATTGTTCAGCAATAAACTGGCATACACTTCTTTTATATTCGCAGCATTTGGTATTCCATTATTAGTATATGGTTTTTATGTGTTTGATATGGGGTGGCCTGCGCAATGGGGCGGGCAACTGGTTATATTAGCAATCATTGCATACCTTATAAATCTTGCAGTAAGTATGATGAAAAGTAAACATGAAAATGTACATGCGATTTTTGTTTTTACGGCGGCATTATGGTTATTGACTACAGCCACTATCGGTCTCATGTTGGTGTACAATTTTACCAATCCCTTTATGTCAAAAAATTCACTGGCTTATCTTCCATTGCATGCACATATTGGTATCGTGGGTTGGTTTTTATTATTAGTTATTGGCATTGGCTCCCGGTTGATACCAATGTTTCTTATTTCAAAATACGATAACAAACGAAAACTATGGTGGATTTATGGATTGATAAATGGAGGGCTTTTGACATTCTTCTTTATTTTTTTATATACCGATAGCAAATTACTTCTTATCGTGCCGCTGCTTTCTGTAGCTGCAGCGATTGTACTATTTGGTAATTTCTGCTATATGGCCTACCGGCAAAGAATACGGAAAAAAGTTGATGAACAAATGAAGGTCTCATTGCTATCAGTGCTTATGATGTTATTGCCATTAATCTGCCTTGTTATCATTATTGGTTTACTATTAAGGTCATCCGTTGAAAATATTAATTTGATTATTAGTTATGGGTTTATTATTTTTTTCGGGTGGATTACCGCTATCATTTTAGGCATGACTTTTAAAACATTGCCTTTTATCGTTTGGAATAAAGTGTACCATCAATTAGCGGGTAAAGGCAAAACGCCCAACCCTAAAGATTTGTTTAGCGGTATCATTTTTAAATGGATGAGCCTGTCTTATATTTCTGGTTTTGTATTATTTACAACGGGCATTTTACTTGGGAATACAATGGTTTTACAGGTAGCTGCCTTATTGTTGTTACTCACTTCTTTATTGTATAACTGGAACGTAATAAAATTGCTGATGCATAAACCAATTTCTTGATGAATGTAATTACGAATAACAATATAAAATGCACAATAGCATTGGCCGCTTTGCAAGGTGTAATGGATCCTGAGATCGGTTTAAATATTGTGGATTTGGGGTTGATTTATCAAATTGATTTTGATGAAACAGGAAGAAATATTTTTTGCACGATGACGCTTACCACCCAGTTTTGCCCAATGGGCGAATCCATTACCAATGCGGCGAAAGAAACTTTGAAATCAGGATTTCCTGAATACGATATAAACATTGAATTGACTTTTGACCCGCCCTGGAATCATAAAATGATTTCAGAAGAAGGGCAGGAATTTTTAAACGCGAGATAAATGCTAAGTCTTACCTGTAGAACAGCTATCAAAGCTGTAATTTACCTGGCTTCTAAATTTGAATCCGGAGAAAAAACCGGCATTAAAGAGATTGCTGCGTTTATTGACGCCAGTGAGCATACCGTTGGTAAAATGCTTCAAACATTGGTAAAAGAAAATATCATGAATAGTTCCAAAGGGCCCAATGGCGGATTTTATATCACAACAAGACAGAAGAACCTGCCAATCATCAATGTGATAAACGCAATAGATAGCAAAGAAGTTTTTGACGAATGCGGGCTTGGATTAAGCAAGTGTTCTGCCACACATCCCTGCCCCATGCACAATGATTATAAGAAAATAAGAGACCAGTTCAAAGTTATATGCCAGCAAAACAAAATTGGTGATTTATGTGAAACGGTAAACGATGGGTTGGCTTATTTGATGGATTGATTATTTTATTTTTAAGGAATATTATATCGAAGTGTAATTGTATTTCCTGCACCTATCCCGACTCTTCGTAAATCATTCAGACTTACAGCCACCAACATACAAAAAAACATTCGTCAGAAAAATTTGAGAAAAA
>JBDTMP010000221.1:0-4522 GCA_039934215.1 Ginsengibacter sp. | reverse complement strand
CATTAGCACATTACAACATTAGCACATTAGCATATTATATTTGCTCCTGATGACATACGAGCAAACGTTACACTATCTCTACAATAAGCTTCCTCTTTACAGCAGTATTGGTAAGAGAGCCTATAAAGCGGATCTCAAAAACACAATAGCTCTTTGTAACTTCCTGGGCAATCCCGAAAACAAAATAAAAACGATTCACGTTGCCGGAACTAACGGTAAAGGATCAACGAGCCACATGCTTGCAGCAGTCTTCCAGGAAGCCGGTTATAAAACGGGCCTATATACTTCACCGCACCTGAAAGACTTCAGGGAAAGAATAAAGGTGAATGGCGAAATGATAAGCAGGGAATTCGTTGTGGACTATGTTGAAAAAATAAGATCCTTTTCAGAAGAGATAAAACCATCATTTTTTGAACTGACTTTCGTAATGGCATTGGAATATTTTGCTCATAAAAAAAGTGATATTTCCATAATTGAAACCGGGCTTGGTGGCAGGCTCGATAGCACAAATATTATTACACCGGATCTCTCGGTTATTACAAATATCGGTTATGACCACATGGATATTCTTGGCGATTCGCTTGATAAAATTGCCTTTGAGAAAGCAGGAATTATTAAGCCCGGTGTGCCCGTTGTAATTGGCGAAACCATTCCGGAAACAAAAATTGTTTTTCAGAATAAAGCAAAAGAAACAGCTTCCGACATTTTTTTTGCGGAAAATAAATATGAAATTATCTCTGGCGTTTCTGATGCACAGACATTAGAAATTGTTGTAAACAATATTGATAAGAACAAAAAAGAAAATTATTCACTTGATCTTAATGGCCTTTACCAGCAAAAAAATCTGGCGACTGTTCTTACTGCTATTGATGTAATTGAAAAACAGTTTCCGATAAACGATGAAGATATTCTCACCGCCTTAAAGAATGTAAAAAAACTCACAGGCCTCTATGGAAGGTGGGATATCGTTCATAAAGAGCCTTTGATTATCCTTGATGTAGCACATAACGAAGATGGAATCAAAAATTTAGTAGATCAAATTAATACTACTAACTATAATCATCTTCATATTGTTTTTGGAATGGTAAAAGATAAAGAAATTGAAAAAGTTTTATCGCATCTTCCAACCAAAGCAAAATATTATTTCACCAAAGCGCAAATTGCCAGGGCATTGCCGGAGAATGAATTACAGGAAAGAGCCAAACATTTTCATCTCAATGGAAATTCGTTCAGCGAAGTAAATGGAGCACTGAAAGCAGCCATGGCCAACGCTTCCAAAGATGATTTAATAATTGTGTGCGGTAGTGTTTTTGTTGTGGGGGAAGTTAATATCAATGAATGATTTTCAAGGTAAATTATTATGGTTAGAATTATCGCACGCAAGAATCGTCCGCAGAATAGGATATACTTATTGCCTGTGGTATTTCCTGATTGCCCATCGACTCATAACTCCCCCATCTTTCTTAGCGCATAGAAAATACACATTGCATGCAAAGCTTGTTCAATTTTATTATCAAGAAACAATTGCTTTACTTCTTTTAGGGGAATTGTTACCACTTCAATTTCTTCGTTATGGTCGAGCTGTTGCTTGCCTGTTTTTAAACCACCTTTCGCGAGAAATAATGCAGTGTAATTATTTAAGACACCCGGGTTCGCGGCAATCATTCCCACCTGCTCTATATAAGAAAATTCATAGCCCGTTTCTTCCATAAGCTCTCTACGCATCGCAACTTCCGGCGTTTCATTTTCGTCAATAAAACCACCAGGCAATTCAAGAATAACTTTTGCAACCGGATGCCTGTATTGCTTTATCATTATAGCCTCGCCACCTTCAGTAAGCGCCAAGGCGCATGCTGTTGTGGGCAATTCCACCACATAATATTGTTCAATAATTTTTCCGGCGGGTGTTTCACATCTATCTTTTCTTGCGGTAAAAAAGGGATATTTTACGAGATATTCCGATGAAAGTATTTTCCACTTCATATTTTTATTTTTCCATGTAAGTACTGTAAAGCCCTCCCCTGGACGGGTTGGAAGGCTATTATCCCCACTTCATTCTTTCGCGAAGATTTGTAATGTGCGCTGTATGATGCCTGCTATGCCAGGAATAACTTTTTAAGAGATCCCATAAACTTAATGTTTGTTGCCTTGCAGGGTGATAAACTGTCCTTTGCCATTGTTCTTCGGTCATGTCGAGCATAAACTGGTACCAGCGTGCATGCAATGAATGAAGCAACGTCAATGAAATATTTACGGGCAAATTTTTCGTGTCGGGTAGTTCTGCCCATGCTTCCTGGTCATAAGGTTTTATAGTTGGGTTTTCTTCGGTTAAACCAAGCTTAAATCTTACATACGCATTTATATGGCTGTCGGCGATATGATGGATTAATTGTTGCACGGTCCAGCCTCCCGGGCGGTAAGGAGTTTCAAGCTCATGCGCATCTAAATCCTGTATGGCATATTCCAGTTTTGCCGGAAGCATTTTTATATCGTTCAATAATTCACCCTTTACCTTTTCATCAAAGGAGTTGCTGTAGTATTCTGCTTCATTCTCTTTTCCAATCGGGAAACTTAAGTCCTGTTTATCGTGGGACATAAACGCATTTACTTATTTACTATTTCCAAAAGTTCAATATCAAAAATTAAAGCCGCACCACCCGGTATGGCACCACCCGCGCCCCTGTCACCATAGCCAAGATCAGAAGGAATAAATAATTTCCATTTGCTGCCAACAGGCATCAGTTGCAAAGCCTGCACCCAGCCCTGTATCACGCCAGTTACAGGAATAGTAATTGGTTCACCTCTTTTGTATGAATTGTCAAACTCTTTACCATCAATAAGAGAGCCGGCGTAATGCGCTTTTACCGTATCGGTTGATTTCGGAATGGGGCCGGTGCCCTCTTTTATAATTTCATATTGCAGTCCGCTCGGCAGTGTTACAACGCCGGCATGCTTTTTATTTTCTTCAAGGAATTTAATTCCTTCTTCTTTTGATTTAGAGGCTTTTTCTAACATATATTGTTGTAGTTTTTGTTGTAAAGTATTATTGCAATTCTCCGGCGATATAAGCAGGCTGTCATTATTATAAACATCATCGTAAGCCCTCTTTACCATCGCCGTATTTATTTTTTCCGCTCCCTGGCTTTTATAATAAGTAGCCGTTTGAACACCCATTGCATAACTGACGCTATCAATAGAAGACATTACAATTACGGTATCCCGTTGCGGCTCCGCTAATGTAGCGACAAGCGCAGGAGAAACTACTTTTTTTGTTGCGGAACAGGAGAATAAAATTAATGCAGGTGCAATAAATAATAGTCTTTTCATCAGGTGTTTGTTTTAGTTTAAAAAAATTTGCGCAAATATATCTCAATCTTCCCTAAAATCTTTCCCTGTAAGATTTATAAAAACATCCTCGAGATTAGCGGCTTTGGTAACTTTCGGCCTTTCAAAACCGGAAGCTACCAGGTCATCAATTAATCTATCGGGTGATTGTAGCGCAATAATCCTGCCTTCATCCATAATCGCGACACGCTCACACAATTGCTCAGCCTCGTCCATATAGTGGGTAGTAATAATTACCGTAGTTCCATTTTCCCGTATTCGCTTTATAAGATCCCATAAATTCCTCCTCGCCTGTGGATCGAGCCCTGTTGTTGGTTCGTCTAAAAAAATAACTTTAGGATTATTAATTAACGTAGTCGCAATTGAAAAACGTTGCTTTTGTCCACCACTCATTTCTTTATATTTATTCTTCGCCTTTTCTTTAAGATTTACCATTTCAAGTAGGGCATAAGGATCTGTCTTTGTATTATAGAGCCCACAAAACATATCAATAAGTTCAAGCAGGTTAAGCCCGGGATAGTAACCGGAGGTTTGCAATTGAACGCCGATAATTTTTTTTATTTTTTCAGGTTCTTTATCAAGGTCAAGTCCATCAACAATTATTTTACCCGATGTTTTATCCCGCAAAGTTTCAATGATCTCAAGCGTTGTTGATTTCCCTGCTCCATTGGGCCCGAGTAATCCAAATATTTCACCTTCATATACATCAAATGAAATCCCTTTAACAGCTTCGAATTTACCATAATTCTTTACAAGGTCTTTTACTGAAATAATAATCTTATTCATTCAATATTTTATTTTGTCAAAAAATAAGCTTCGAGCTTTCTGCTGTGAGCTTTCAGCAATACCCACTGTCTTCCACGCTATTGACCTAATGACTAATTGACTATTGACCATTGAATGTCGCCACAGCCAACTGTCAAACCTTCCCCGTACATTCTTCCAACTCTTCCATCATTTTAGCACTGCCGATGAAAAAAGGCGTGCGCTCGTGCAGCTCTGAAGGTTGTTTTTCTAAAATGCGCACTTTACCGTCAGTTGCTTTACCACCGGCCCTCTCTACAATATAAGCAAACGGGTTGCATTCGTATAGGAGCCTTAATTTTCCATTGGGTCTGTCTATAGTGCCAGGGTACATAAAAATACCACCCTTTATTAAATTACGATGAACATCAGA
>JBDTMP010000220.1:0-10229 GCA_039934215.1 Ginsengibacter sp. | reverse complement strand
GGTGTTCCGGCTGCTAATTATGTTATCAATAGTTACACCTGAAACTGCATAGACCAGAGCTTTGCGAGAGATGCTCCGGCGTTTAAAACAAGGTTGGAATTATCTCTGGAAGGCCATCGCTTTTTTGATTAGTAGATCGGGAAAGAGTTGCTGATTATCTGAATAAGTTTTTGCAAACCGAGCAAACCCAGCATTGATCATCTAAAAAGGGTAAGATTTGCTGCCAATAAAAATGATTATTTCCCAATCACTCTCAAAAAGAGTTTAGGCTAAATTATGACCTGGTGCAAATCCGGGCATAATTTTTTAATAAAAGGCCACTAAAAACGTAGAATTAATTACTAAAAATCTCTCGTAAACCCCCACATTCGCCGCTCTATATTTTGCAGTCTTTCGTTTTCCATTGCAGTGCTTAACCCGGGAAAGCTAAGCCCTGATTAAAAAAAAAGGGCGTGACGATATAGAATGTTTTTATTCTTTCACACTAAAATAAATAGTAATAAACGTTATTTTGACACTTATACAAATAACGTTATTTTTATCTTTTAATAAGATTGACTTATAAATGTCTCAAAAATCTTACGTTATCGGAGTTGATTATGGAACAGATTCAGTTCGTTCTGTTATCCTTGATACAGAAAATGGTGATGAAATTTCGTCATCGGTTTTTGCATATCCCCGCTGGAAACAAGGCATGTATTGTGTGCCAGCTCAAAATCAGTTCCGGCAGCATCCCCTTGACTATGTGGAAGGACTGGAAGCAACGATTAAAGATTGTTTACAAAAAGCAGGCACTGTCGTTACTTCAAATGTCAGGGCGATTTCTGTGGATACTACCGGCTCTACGCCGGTTGCAGTTGATGAAAAAGGCACTCCACTTTCTTTAAAGCCAGGCTTTGAAAATAATCCGAACGCAATGTTTGTTTTGTGGAAAGATCATACTTCTACAAAAGAGGCGGCGGAAATAAATGAGCATGCAAAAAGATTTAGCATCAATTACCTGCAATATGTGGGTGGGATCTATTCATCAGAATGGTTTTGGGCAAAATTGCTTCATGTGCTCCGGGTTGATGAATTCGTCAGAAAAACGTGTTATTCATGGGTAGAGCATTGTGACTGGATTCCCTTTTTATTAACGGGCGGAAATGACATTCATCAAATGAAGCGAAGTGTTTGCGCTGCGGGGCACAAAGCCTTATGGGCAGCAGAATATGGTGGACTGCCGCCAAATGAATTTTTCAATTCCCTGGATTCTTTGTTGAATAATTATACTTCGCAATTGTTTGAAGAAACTTACACTTCTGATAAGCCTGCGGGAAATTTATCTGCAGAGTGGTCTGAACGTTTGGGACTTTCGACAAATGTAATTATTGGTGTAGGCGCATTCGATGCACACATGGGTGCTGTGGGCGGCCAAATAGAGCCCTATCATTTAAGCAAAGTAATGGGCACTTCTACCTGCGATATGCTCGTGGCGCCACTTGCAGAAGTTGAGGGCGTATTGATAAATGGAATTTGCGGGCAAGTCAATGGTTCTGTTATTCCGGGTATGATGGGTATGGAAGCTGGTCAGTCAGCATTTGGTGATACGTATGCCTGGTTTAAAAATATTTTATCGTGGCCTTTACAAAATTTATTATTTTCTTCTTCCATAATTGATACATCCATCGCGGATAAATTACTAAAAGAGCTGAGTGATAAAATGATCACTGAACTTTCTCTTGCTGCAGAAAAATTGCCACCTGATGAAACCGATGAATTAAGCGTTGATTGGTTAAATGGCAGAAGAACACCCGATGCGAACCAGGAGTTAAAGGCGGTAATAAGTGGATTAAATTTAGGAACAGACGCGCCACGAATATTTAAATCATTAGTCGAAGCGACTTGTTTTGGCGCAAAAGCAATCGTTGACCGGTTTAATAAGCAAGGTATTCCGGTGCGGGGTTTAATTGGCCTGGGAGGTGTTGCAAAAAAATCTCCTTACATTATGCAGACCATGGCCGATGTAATGGACATGCCGATAAGAATTCACAAATCAGAACAGACCTGTGCGGCAGGCGCGGCCATGTTTGCAGCGACTGCGGCGGGCATTTATGATAAAGTGGAAGATGCTATGGAAGTAATGGGCAAAGGTTTTGACAAAGAATATTTTCCCAATAAAGAAAACGTGGATGTTTATAAAAAAAGATATCTGAACTATCAACTATTAGGAAAATTTATCAGTGAGCAATTATAACCGATCATTGTTCAATTAATAAAAAAAAATGTATAAACATTTAAAAGAGGAAGCCTTTGAAGCTAATATGCAATTACCAAAATTAGGGTTGGTGCTTTTTACATTTGGTAATGTAAGTGCTGCAGACAGGTCTTTAGGAGTATTTGCTATAAAGCCAAGCGGAGTTCCTTATGATGAACTTACTCCTGATAAAATGGTGATTGTAGATTTTGAAGGTTTTATTGTTGAACAAAATTTGCGACCATCGTCTGACACTAAAACGCATGCGGTGCTATATAAACACTGGAATGAAATTAACGGTATCGCACACACGCACTCAACCTATGCAACCGCATGGGCCCAGGCGCTGACTGATATTCCCATTTTTGGAACCACTCATGCTGATCATAACACAGTTGATATTCCCTGCGCACCACCTATGGATGATGAAATGATAAAGGGTGATTATGAATATCAAACAGGTTTTCAAATCATGAATTATTTTAAAGAAAAAGAACTTAGCTATAAGGAAGTGGAAATGATATTAGTAGGAAACCATGCTCCGTTTACCTGGGGTAAATCTGCTGCGAAGGCAGTGTATAATAGCGCTGTTCTTGAAAACATTGCAAAAATGGCTTATCTCACGAGATCAATTAACGCCGATGCACTGCGTTTAAAAGAGGTTTTAATAAGAAAACATTTCGAGCGCAAACATGGTGTTGACAGTTACTACGGGCAATAAAAAAAGTTGATTTACAAATAGATAAAAAATATGAAACAAATATTGCTCTTATTTTTTTTACTTAACGGCAGCGTTTTATATCCTCAACAAAAAGATTATCCTTACCAGGCGCTTCCATTCAATAAAGTAAAGCTCACCGATAATTTCTGGCTTCCAAGACTTAGAATAAATCATACAGTCACCATTCCCGCCTCTTTTGAAAGATGTGAAAAAACAGGCCGCGTAAAAAATTTTGTAATGGCAGCCGAAAGGTCTGGTAAATTTTGCACGATCTATCCTTTTGACGATACAGACATTTATAAAACAATTGAAGGCGCTTCTTATTCATTAAGTTTATTTCCTGATCCAAAGCTTGAGAAATATGTTGATTCTTTAATTACAATAATAGCTGCTGCGCAGGAAGAAGATGGTTATCTATACACCGCAAGAACAATAAATCCAAATGATGTTGGCCCGTGGGTTGGAAAAGTAAGATGGGAAAAAGAAAGAGAACTCAGCCATGAACTATATAATGCGGGACACATGTACGAGGCTGCTGCTGCACATTACCAGGCCACCGGTAGAAAATCATTTTTAAATATCGCTTTAAAAAATGCAGATCTTGTTTGTTCTGTATTTGGCCCCGATAAAAAGCATGTTGCTCCCGGCCATGAAGTAGTTGAGATGGGGCTTGTAAAATTGTATCGCATTACAGGCAACCAAAAATATTTACAAACAGCAAAGTTTTTTGTGGAGCAAAGAGGCCACTACAAAGGATATGATTCAACCAGTAACGATGAATGGAAAAATGGAATGTATTGGCAGGATGATAAGCCAGTAACAGCGCAAACAGAAGCAGAAGGCCATGCAGTGCGTGCAGGGTATTTGTATTCTGCGATGGCTGATGTAGCGGCACTTACAGGCGATAATAAATTATTGAACGCGATAGATACGATATGGAATAATATGGTTTCCAAAAAGATTTATGTGCAGGGTGGGGCGGGAGCGGTTGGCTCGGGAGAACGCTATGGTGCAAATTATGAATTGCCTAATTCAACTGCTTACAACGAAACATGCGCGGCTATCGCGAATGTTTTCTGGAATGAAAGAATGTTCCTGTTACATGGCGATTCAAAATACATTGATGTGCTGGAAAAGATTTTATACAATGGATTAATATCAGGTGTCGGCCTCGATGGTAAGTCTTTTTTTTATACAAATGCCATGCAAATAAAGAACAGCTTCTCGCATCCTGATATGGAAGCGGAGCGATCGGGGTGGTTTCCCTGCTCATGCTGCCCAACGAATGTTGTCCGGTTGTTGCCTTCGGTTCCCGGCTATGTGTATGCGCAAAAAGATGATAACCTCTTTGTAAATCTTTTCATAAGCAGCCACGTTTCATTACAGATCCAAAATAGGCAGGTTGATATTGTTCAACAAAATAATTATCCATGGGATGGCGATTTGAAATTTACTGTTAATCCAAAATCATCTTCTGCATTTTCGATGCTGATCCGCATTCCGGGATGGGCCCAAAATGATGCAATGCCATCTGATCTTTATTCCTTTCAAAATAATTCCAATAAAAAAGTAATAATAAAAATTAATGGTAAAGAAGCAGGCTACAATATTGAAAAAGGATATGCTGTTCTCAAAAGAACATGGCAAAAGAACGACGTAGTCGAAGTAAATCTTCCAATGGAAGTAAGAAGAGTAGTTGCAGACGCTCGTGTAAAAAGTGACATTGGTAAAGTGGCTTTGCAACGCGGCCCAATCATGTATTGTGCGGAGTGGATTGATAATAATAATAAAGCAGCAAATATTGTAATGCCTGCCGGCACTACGTTTACAACAACTTTTAAGCCTGGGCTTTTGAATGGGATTGAAGTTATAGAAGCTAATGTACCTGCTGTAATAATTGATGAAAGCGGTGAAAGTATTCACACAGAAAAGCAGGCATTCACAGCTATTCCTTATTATGCGTGGGCCAATAGGGGTAAAGGTGAAATGATGATGTGGTTCCCTGAAAAAATAAAAGATATTGATTTAGTTTCAAATGAATAAAAAGTTTTCGACGATAAATCTCAATTAAAAAACTCATTGTTGTCTGCCTAAAATTCTGTGAATAAACTACAACTATTTGTGGTAGCAGATTGTGGCCCTCTCCCCTGGGAGCGGGGTTGTCCAAGGGACTCCTTATGGAGGGGTGAGGGTAACAAGAATAAAAATTATACAATGAATGATCTTAAAAAACTTGAAGTATGGTTTGCAACGGGCAGCCAGCATTTGTACGGAGAGGAGACATTAAAGTTGGTGGCCGAACATTCGCAGGCAATAACAAAATCATTTAGTAATGCTGACAATATTCCTGTAAGTATCATATTTAAACCTACAGTAAAAACTGAAGAGGAAATATTTGGACTGTGCCAGCAAGCAAATGTTGATATCAATTGCATTGGAGTTATTGCATGGATGCATACTTTTTCGCCTGCAAAAATGTGGATTGGAGGATTAAAAATTCTTCAAAAGCCGCTGTGTCATTTACATACACAATACAATCGTGATATTCCATGGAAAGATATTGACATGGATTTTATGAATCTGAATCAAAGTGCACACGGTGACAGGGAATTTGGCTTCATCATGACGCGTATGCGCACACGCAGAAAAGTTATTGTTGGGCATTGGCAGGATGCGAAAGTGCTTGAGAAAATTAATACCTGGTCAAGGGCCGCTGCTGCATGGCATGATTGGCAGGGCGCAAAATTTGTTCGCTTTGGTGATAATATGCGGCAGGTAGCCGTTACTGAAGGTGATAAGGTGGAAGCGCAATTACAATTTGGATATTCGGTCAATACTTATGGCATCGGCGACCTCGTAGAGGTAATTAATAATGTAGGTGATAAAGAAATTGATAGCTTATTAGATGAATATAGTAGTCAATATTCATTAGCGGATAGTCTTATAAAAGACGGTAAAAATTATTCTTCTTTAAGGGAGGCTGCAAAGATTGAGCTGGGCCTTAAAAGTTTTATGGAGCAGGGAAATTTTAAAGGCTTCACAGACACATTTGAAGATTTGCATGGCATGGCCCAGCTACCGGGCATCGCTGCCCAGCGCCTCATGGCTGCGGGTTATGGCTTTGCCGGAGAAGGCGATTGGAAAACTTCTGCTCTTGTGCGTGCGATGAAAGTGATGGCTACCGGCCTGCCTGGAGGAAATTCTTTTATGGAAGATTATACCTACCATTTTGAGCCGGGCAATGAAATGGTTTTAGGTTCCCATATGCTGGAAATATGTCCTTCAATTGCGGACGATAAACCTTCCTGTGAAATTCATCACCTGGGTATTGGAGGTAAGGCAGATCCGGTGCGTTTAGTATTTAACGTTAGTGCGGGATCAGCTTTAAATGCATCTGTGATAGATATGGGGAATCGTTTCCGTTTGTTGGTAAATGAAGTGGAGGCAATAGCGCCTGTTCATGATCTTCCCAATCTGCCTGTTGCAAGAGTTTTGTGGAAACCTCATCCGGATATGACTACAGGTTGTGCGGCATGGATATTGGCTGGTGGGGCGCATCATACTTGTTTTAGTCAAAATCTTACATCGGAACATCTCGAAGATTTTGCGGACATGGCTGGTATTGAAATTGTTTTTATTGATAAAGAAACAAAGCTTCGAAATTTTAAAAATGAACTTCGGTGGAGTGAAATGTATTACCAGTTAAATAAAAAATAAGCTAGACTACATGCCTGCATTATTTAAACCAATTTATTTTGAATTAATAATAATTTTTGAATTAGGTTTATAAATCATTTAAAAAAAACTTCAAATCACGATTGCTTATGAACCAGAATCTTGCAACAGCTGACTACATTGTTTTTATTATTTATTTCATTATTGTAGCAGGTTATGGCTATACCATTTATCATAGGCGTAAAAGAAATGAGCATGATGCCAAGGCATTCTTTCTTGCGGAAGGAACCCTTACCTGGTGGGCGATCGGTGCATCTCTTATAGCATCTAATATTTCTGCTGAGCAATTTATCGGTATGAGTGGTGAGGGTTTTTTCCTGGGCATCGCTGTTGCAGCCTACGAATGGATTGCAGCCATTGCGCTTATCATCGTTGCTGTTTGGTTTATCCCTGTCTACCTTAAAAATAAGATTTACACCATGCCTCAGTTTTTAAAAACTAGGTATAACGAATCAGTGGCATTGATAATGGCCATTTTCTGGCTGTTCCTTTACGTGTTTGTGAACCTCACATCCATTTTGTACCTGGGTGCAGTTGCTATTAATGGCCTTGTTGGCGGAGAGTATCTTCATGTTATCATGATTGGGCTTGCAATTTTCGCATTGATAATTTCATTGGGTGGTATGAAGGTAATTGGCTATACAGATGTGATACAGGTTGCCGTTTTAATTATAGGCGGCCTTGTTACTACTTATATTGCTTTAACAGTTGTTGGAGAAAAGTTTGGTGTGGGCAGCAATGCCATAGCAGGTTTTAAGGTTCTGCTTCATAATGCGCCCGAGCATTTTAAGATGATAATCCCAAGACCTACAGCTACCTCTACTCAAAATGAAGTTGATAAATATATTACGTTTCCGGGGATGATGTCTTACCTCGCCGGCATCTGGATTATAAATCTTAATTACTGGGGTTGCAACCAATATATTACGCAAAGGGCGCTGGGAGCGGATCTGCAAACAGCACGCACGGGGATTTTATTTGCGGGATTCTTAAAATTACTCATGCCTCTTATTGTTATGTTACCTGGTATTGCGGCCTTTGTACTATATAGCAAAGGCTACCTTCCTCAATTGGTAGGCGGTAAGGACGGAGCGTATTCTGCAGTGCTTACTTTTTTGCCAACCGGGTTAAAAGGATTATCTGTAGCAGCTTTGACGGCAGCGATAGTAGCCTCACTTGCAGGAAAAGTAAATAGTATCTCTACTATATATACATTGGACATACATAAAAAATATATTGGTAAAATGGCTGATGAAAGAAAGCAGGTAATAATAGGAAGAGCTACTGTATTTGTGGCTATGATACTTGCTGTTCTGTTCACGTGGAATGATCTGTTAGGTATCGGTGGCGTAGGCGGCTTTACATACATACAAAAATATACCGGTTTCATAAGCCCGGGTGTTTTTGCAATGTTCTTCCTGGGAATGTTTTGGAAACGCACCACAGGGCTTGCAGCAATTGTTGGTGTTATAGCCGGCTTTGTTTTATCAGTTTTCTTTAATGAACTGGCACCTGGAATTTTAGGTAATGAAACATTTTTATACACAGCATATCCTAATGGAAAGGGGGGATATGAAATCCCGTTTCATATTTGTATGGGGCTGTCGTTTGTAATTACAATGATCATAATGATTGCTATTAGCCTTGGGGGCCCGAAAATAAATCCAAAAGCTTTCGAATTGGATAAGTCTATGTTCAGATTGAGGCCACAAACCCTTATATTGATAATTCTTACCCTTTTAGTGATCTCAGCTCTATATGTAAAATTCTGGTAAATCTTTTTTGCTTTTTTTTGATCAAATTATAAGTAATTAAAAGTAGTTTATGAATGTAATTACTGAGTACAAAGTTCATGACAGGATGCTTATAGCAGTGGACTGTATCATTTTTGGATTTGACGGCAGGACCTTAAAAGCATTGCTTATAAAAAGAGGTTTTGAGCCTGAGTCTGGTAACTGGTCATTGATGGGTGGATTTGTAAAAAAAGATGAGTCTGTAGAAGCTGCGGCGTTTCGGGTTCTTGAAGTTCTTACCGGGTTAACCAATATTTATCTTGAGCAGTTGTCCAGCTTTGGCGAAGTAGAAAGGGATCCGGGCGGGCGGGTCGTTTCCATCGCTTATTTCGCCTTAATAAAAATTGATGATTATTCTGCTGACATAATGCGTGAACATAATGCAAAATGGTTTGATATAAAGAGAATACCTGCCATGATCTTTGATCACAAAAAAATGATCCTTATGGCAATGGACCGTCTTCAGCAAAAAGTCGCCAATCACCCTATAGGTTTTGAATTGTTACCCGAAAAATTTACGCTGCCTCAATTGCAAAATTTATATGAAGCTATTTATGAAACGACCTTTGACAAAAGAAATTTTTCAAGAAAGATTTTATCGCTCCATATTTTAAAAAAGCTCGCTGAGAAAGAAAAATTACTTTCCAAAAAAGGTGCTTTTTATTACACGTTCGATCGGGACAAATACAAAAAGCTTGCAAAGGAAGGATTAAAATTTATTTGATATTAACGAGGAAAAAAAAATTTTTCTGCCTGATTACTCAATAAGTTATGCCGGCCTGCCGTAATATTTCATCCAAAATTTTACTAATACTTAAACTTAAATGATGAGGCATTTTATTGCTTTGTAATAAACCGTTGTCAAGGCAATACATTACTTCTTTTATTTCATGTTCAAAGCCATTGCATAAATGAGGAATGGAAAAATTATCTGTTTCACCATTACTCAATTGAACAGAAAAATCTGTGGCTTTAAACCAGGGATTTTTAATTTTTATAGAACCTTTGGTGCCAATAATTTCAGCTTCGATTGGTGTATTAAAACTGATACCTGAAAGTAGATGTGCAGTCTCGCCGCCGGGATATTGCATTATAGTATTGGCATATTCATCCACACCCGTTGATGTTAATTTGGAAACAGATTTTATAATTGAAGGCTCTCCTAAAATCAACGTAGCCAGGAAAACGGGATAAATGCCAACGTCAAGTACAGAGCCGCCTCCCAGCGATTTGTTATAAAGTCGTCCATCCAAATCCCTGGGTGCATCAAAGCAAAAATCAGCGGATACATATTGTGGCTTGCCAATCGTGTCTTCCCCGATAAGTGATTTTATTTTTTCAATGAACGGCATGCAAGCAGTCCACATTCCTTCCATTAAAAATAATTTTTTTTCTTCAGCAAATGCAATCATTTCAGTGGTTTGCTTATTTGAAAGTGACATTGGTTTTTCGCAGAGCACAGCCTTATTATGCAGCAGGCAATTCATCGTTTGTTCATAATGAAATGGGTGAGGTGTTGCTATATAAATGATGTCAATATTTTCGTCATTTATTAAATCATCGTAGCTATTATAAAACTTAGTTGCATTATACTTTGCAGCATAAGTCTTTGCATTCTCAATGTCGCGGGAAGCAACGGCATACACTTCAGAACCTTCGGCAAAGCAAATCGCTTCACAAAATTTTGCTGCAATTCTTCCTGCACCTAAAATGCCCCAACGATAATTTTTATTCATGTTGAAAA
>JBDTMP010000219.1:0-1571 GCA_039934215.1 Ginsengibacter sp. | reverse complement strand
CATTCAAGGCTAAGAAAAATATTGATGATACAAGACGCTTTTTATTATCCAGGGGGTTATGGTTAATAATTTTAGAATTTACTTTGGTAAACTTCGGGCTGTGGTTCGATATTCATTTTAATGTTTTTCTCTTTGATGTAATTGCAGCAATCGGTATTGGCTTTATTATCTTAAGTCTTTTTTTAAAAGCATCGGTTAAAACAATTGCTATAACGGGCCTGGCCATAATCTTTTTACACAATCTGGTTCCTCTTGCCCCTTCTGCAAATGCTAACCTTTTTGAAAGAATACTGATCGCGTTTTTTTCTCCGGGCGCTTTTCCATTCGGTGGCGGAAAATTATTTGTAATGGGGTATCCTCCTATTCCCTGGTTAGGTATAATGTTAGTTGGTTTCGCAACTGGTAAATTGTTTGAGCTTCCTGCAGCTCAACGGAGATCTATATTCCTGAAAATTGGATTAGCTTCTTTATTCCTTTTTATAATGATAAGGGCAATTAATATTTATGGAGATCCTTTTCCTTTTACAAGCCAAAAGAATTCTTTATTTACTTTTCTTTCATTTATAAATGTAACCAAATATCCGCCCTCACTTATTTTTTGTCTTGTTACGCTGGGGATCATGTTTATGATTCTTTCAGCAGTTGAAGGAATGAAAAACAAGTTTACTGAAATAGCCACTGTGTATGGCAAAGTGCCTTTGTTCTATTTTATTGTTCACTGGTATATACTGCACCCAATCATGTTTTTGATTGTGTTTCTACAGGGATATAAAAGCCCTGATTTGTTATTTGGATTTAACCTGGGCAGACCAAAAGGAATAAGCGGGGTAAATCTTTTGTATACATATCTGGTATGGATTGTTGTAGTGATTATGCTTTACCCGCTTTGCAAATGGTATGGTAGATATAAAGAAAACCATAAAGAGAAAAAATGGCTGAGGTATTTATAAGTTGGCATGGCAAGACGAAAGGGAAAGAAGCAGATGATTACTTAGAACAGAAAATATTCACTTGCATTTTAAATTAAGTTACCATATAAAACGTTTGGAGCATCGTTTACCACAAATTACAACTTACTAAAAGGTAAAATTTGCAATCTACTATTTTCAATCAACCTTACCTTTTCATTTTGACATTAAGCGTTATCTGTTTGTAGAAAACAGTCGTTCGTTGATTTTTAATCAGAGTGTTTTACTTTTTAATGAACTTGATTGTTTGAAAACATTTATTAAAAAGTTATGGCATGAACCTGATTAAAATCGGTCGTTTATTTTATGGGCTTGGCATCATATCTTTTGGAATACAACAAATTGTAATCCTGGATTTCCGTCCGCAAATATTACCGGGATTTCCTGAATGGGTGCATGAATACAGTGTCTTCGCGATTATCACAGGCGTAATAATGGTAGTCATTGGACTTATTATTTCAGGGTTATTCAAAATTAGTGATGCTCACAAAAAAAGTATATGCCTTTATTTAGGATTTTACTTTCTTGCTCTCATCATTGTTAGTCATATTCCGTATCTCCTCTTCGTTTATCCTCACAAGCTAAGCCATTTAGGTTCGTGGG
>JBDTMP010000218.1:0-2288 GCA_039934215.1 Ginsengibacter sp. | reverse complement strand
TCAATAGAAACTCAGAGCTTTTTAATCTTTATATTTTTAAACCAAACCGTATTGCCATGATCCTGTAAAGAAATTTTGCCTTGTTTAAAAGTTCCAAAATCTTTCATGTCTTTAAATTTACTTATAGCGATCATTTGCTTCCAGTTATCGTCCCACAAAGTAGTGGAAAGTGTGTGTTCTCCATTTAAATAAAAATCAAGTTTACCATTGTCAGAAACAATTTCCGCGTGGTTCCATTCACCCAATGGCTTCACCGCATCTTTGGATGCAAGCAGGTCATACAGGTCTCCTGCGCGGTGGCTGTAAATCTTACCATCAGGATGGCCCAGGCGCGTGGGAGTTCCATTATCAAGTACCTGCATTTCCATGCCTGAATTATAATTTTCATGGAATAAAGCGGTGTCTTCTTTTACATAAAAAATAATCCCGCTGTTTCCTTTCTCTGAAATTTTCCAGTCTAATTTTAAATCGAAATTTCCGAAATCTTCATTGGTGATTATATTATTGCCAATGCGTTTACCCTGTGCATCTCGCGCCGTTGCAGCAGTATCAAGAAAAAGCGCGCCATCCTGTATAGCCCATCCCGCATCGAGGGCTGATTTGCCGTAGGTATGCCATTGATCTATTGATTTACCATCAAACAAGGATACCCACCCAGTGGTGTCGCTATCATTGCTCCTTGCAGAAGTACTATCGGCTGCGGAAGTTGTGGTATTGGTATTATTTGGATTACAGCTTTGCAGCATCGCTACTGCAATAGCAACAATAATTATCTTATTCATTAATTATTTTTTATAGACAAGATATAAACAGACATTGTATCAGCCTCTCCTTTGGTGACAAGCGGGTGTGGCTGCATCGCTACAGTTCCCCATTTACCTGATCCGCCGTGAATGATCTGGTGGGTGATTGAATCTGTTGCCGCCTGTACATCCATTGTACTATACTTGGCGGCTACTGCAGCATAGGCCGGTCCTATTGAGCTTTCGGTTAGTTTATGACAGGTGAAGCAGTCGCTTTTCGACATAAGAGCAAGGCCTGCGTCTGCTACGACATTTCTTGTTTCCTTAACTGCAGTTACCGTATCAGCGGCTGGAGTTTCTTTTGTCTCAGTATTACTTCCGCAGCTAATAAAAAATAATACAGATGAGAGCATTAAAATTGACTTTTTCATATACAAATATTCGGTTGTTATTTTGAAAATAAAAAATTTATTATATACCGAGCACAGAACGGTTTAATTTTTCATCTTTTGCGGTAGCCGCAAAATCATCAAATGCGTGCGCTGTAACTTTTATAATATGGTCTCTAATAAAGGGTGCTCCCTCTCTGGCTCCATCTTCGGAATTTTTAAGACAGCACTCCCACTCCATTACCGCCCAGCCTGTATAATCATACGCAGCCAATTTGCTAAAGATGGATTTAAAATCTACCTGGCCGTCGCCCGTTGAGCGAAAACGGCCCGCCCTGTTTATCCAGCTTTGATAGCCGCCATACACACCCTGTTTGCCGGTAGGATTAAACTCAGCATCTTTTACGTGGAATGCTTTTATCCTTTGATGGTAATTGTCTATGTAAGATAAATAATCCAGGCATTGTAAAACAAAATGCGAAGGATCAAACAGCAGGCAGGCACGCGAATGATTATTTACATTTTCCAAAAACATTTCATAACTAATGCCATCATGAAGATCTTCACCGGGATGTATTTCATAACAAACATCTACGCCACATTCATCAAATGTGTTTAAGATAGGAAGCCATCTTTTTGCAAGCTCTTTAAAGCCTTCTTCCACAAGACCCGCCGGCCGCTGCGGCCAGGGATAAAAAGTATGCCATAATAAAGCACCGCTGAAAGTCGCATGTGCGTTTAATCCCAGGTTTTGTGATGCTTTGGCGGCGTATTTCATTTGCTGTACCGCCCACTTGGTTCTTGCCTTGGGATTGTTGCGAAGTTCTGCTGGTGCAAAGCCATCAAATAATTTATCATAAGCCGGGTTTACCGCGACCAATTGACCCTGCAGGTGAGTGGATAGCTCCGTAATTTCAAGGCCGCATTCATTTACTATACCTTTTAATTCCTGTGCATACGTTTTGCTTTGGGCCGCTTTTTTTAAATCAATAAATCTTTCGTCTAAGGTTGGTAGTTGCACTCCCGTAAAGCCAAGACTTTTGGCCCATTCACAAATAGTTTTAAGATCATTGTATGGAGGAGTATCTCTTATAAACTGTGCGATAAAAATTCCAGGTCCTTTAATTGTTTTCATTTTAAATTGTTTTGGCTCACC
>JBDTMP010000217.1:0-1599 GCA_039934215.1 Ginsengibacter sp. | reverse complement strand
CAATTAAAAACCGGTTTGAAAGAAATAAAGGTGGATGAAAATTTTTATATTGACACGCATCAAATTAATTAAATATAATTTAGAGGCTCAAACTCTTCTATGTCACAGATACGAAGGCAAAGTATCATATCAACCATTTTTGTTTATTCAGGTTTTTTTATCGGCTTTATAAATACTTATTTATTCACACGGCAGGGTTCTCCTTTTACCACTTCTGAATATGGGTTAACAAGTATTTTCATAGCAGTGGGTAATCTCATGTTTGCTTTTGCAAACCTCGGTATGGTGGCTACGGTTTATAAATTTTATCCTTACTATGAAGACAATCTTCCTAAAAAGAAAAATGATCTTTTAACGTGGGCCTTACTTATAAGCTTTATTGGATTTTGCTTTGTGATTCTTGCAGGAATTTTTTTTAAGGACCTCGTTATTCAAAAATTCGGAGCCAACTCTTTTTTGTTTGTTCAATATTATTTCTGGGTATTCCCATTTGGATTTTTCATTTTATTATTTTCCATGCTGGAAGTATTTGCCTGGAATATTCGCAAATCAATATTCACAACTTTTTTAAGAGAGGTACTTTTCAAACTTCTAACGCTGGTTCTTATATTTTTTATAAGTTTCAAACTCATAAACAGCTTTGATACATTTATAAAACTCTACGCATTTACTTATGGCATAGTTGCAATCGTATTACTTATTTACCTGGTATGGAAAAAAGCACTGAACATAACTTTTACAATAAGCCGTGTTACAAAGAAATTCTATAAAAAGGTAGTCTCGCTTGCCACGCTTATATATTTTGGCGGCCTTGTTTTTATGATTGCCCAGTTCATTGATACACTCGTGATCATGTCTGTTTTAGGAACTGCTTCAGCAGGAATATTTGCGTTGGGAAGCGTAGTATCAGGGCTGGTACAGGCGCCGCAAAGAGGCGCTATTGCAGCATCTGTACCGGTTCTATCCAAGGCGTGGAAAGATAAGGACTATCAAAAAATTAATCTTATTTATCAGCGCTCGGGCATTAATTTATTAATCGCTTCTCTTGGAATATTTCTCGTAGTATGGCTCAACTATGCGGATGCGGTAAATACTTTCGGGCTAAAACCTGCATACCTGGAATCGCAATGGATATTTTTTTTCCTGGGGATGGCGCGTATTGTTGACCTTGGCACAGGTGTCAATTCTCAAATAATAGGTACCTCAACTTTTTGGCGGTTTGAATTTATAAGCGGAATGATTTTACTTTCTTTTGCCATACCACTCAATTATTTTCTGGTAAAACAATTTGGGATCATAGGCGCCGGTTATTCCAATTTAATTTCATTTACAATCTATAATGCTATCCGTATTATTTTTTTACAAAGAAAATTTAATATGCATCCCTTCAGCAATAAAACTTTGTATTCAATCTTATTAGCCTTCACCTCTTTTGCAATATGCTATTACACTTTTCACAATCTTCATGGCTTCTTCGCAATGGTATTAAAAAGCAGCGTATTCATTGCATTGTACGCAGGCGCCATTCTTTATTTTAATCTTTCTCCTGATGTACTGCCGGTTTGGGATAATATAAAAAAGAGAACGCGAAGAAGTGAA
>JBDTMP010000216.1:0-3146 GCA_039934215.1 Ginsengibacter sp. | reverse complement strand
GTAAATAGGATTTGTTTAATTGCTTGCATGTCTTAACCAATTTTATTTTGCAGACTCAGCCATCCGCCACCGTTATAAACTTCTTTAAAGCCATTCGATTTTAAAATGCTTTTTGCGGATGTGCTTCGCATTCCTGAAGCACAACAGCAGATGATGCATTTATCGTTTTTTAATTTTGATAAATTATTTCTCAGATTATCTAAAGGAATATTTACAGAGCTTTTAATATGCCCGCTTTTATATTCACTTTTTGTTCTCACATCAACTATCACAGCGCCTTGTTTAAGCAGCTCATTGTAATCTACTTTTGGCCCAGAGCCTAATAAGTTTTTTAAAAATTGTTTCATCTGTTTTCTTTGAAAATTTGTAGATAAAATAAGTCTAAGTAACCACTACTCACTACTCAACATTCAAGTTTAGTATTATTGCCGCACAAAAACCCCTGCTGGCTTCTTTATATCTATGATTATTTATTGTTCATTGTTCAGATTTTTTATTGCTGAATTTTCTTTCTTTTTAAAAATCGTAAACAATAGACCTCCCATCAAGGCTCCGTACAAAGTACTGTTCAAAGGTTTGGATGTAATAGCACAGGTGCCGTTTGTACAGCCAACAAAATAATAATATAGATAGCCGCTAATTGCTCCAACTATTACACCTATGATCGCGAGCCTGTATTTATAAAAAATATTTCTTTTCAATTCAATCACGTTTTACTTTTTTAGATTAATTTAATGCAATCATATATTCCTTTTTGTTATTAAAAACCTGCACATCATTATAATTAACTTCCCAGGTAACAGGCAAAGCTTTCTTCAACATGCTGCTAACGCCGCAATATTTTTCCTGTGAATCTGTAACTGCATTCAGTGCTGCTTCTTTGTTTTCAGCCGCCCCTTTGAAGTCGTAAATTACATGTATCGCGATGTATTCAATTGGCGCATGCTTGCTTAATTCGCCGATAACTTTCATATCGAAATCTGCAGGAATTTTATTTGCTTTTCTTAATATCGCCGCAATATCCATTCCGGTACAACCTGCGAGAGCTGTAAGAATAAAAGGTTTTGGAATTGGGCCACTGTCTTCGCCGCCCACTTTTTCCGGTGCATCCATTACGATAACGTGCCCATTTACCAATGCGTTGAATTGCATTTTACCCATCCATTGAACGTCAATTTCGTGTGTCATAAATAATTTTATTTTTGGGTGATTTAATGGTTTAAACTTTATTCTCTATGTCTATAAATTCTCAATTACCTGGCGTAATTTTTCTCTTACCTGCTGTGCAATGTTTCCTACAGAATTATTTTTTACGGCCATCATTGAAGCCACGGGGTCAATAGCGCTAACTTCCACTTTTTTATTTTCATGTTCCTGCACAATTACGTTGCAGGGGAGCATGGCTCCAATTTTGTCTTCCGCCTTCAATGCTTCATGTGCAAAGTGCGGATTACATGCACCGAGAATGCGGTATTTTTTAAAATCAACATTCAGCTTTTTTTTAAAAGTTTCTTTCACATCAATTTCTGTAAGTACGCCGAACCCTTCCTTCTTTAATTCTTCGGTGACTCTCGCTATTGCTGTGTCAAAATCTTCATTTACGGTTTTTGAAAAATAGTAGCTCATATTGATTGTATTAATTTGTCAATTATTGTAATGCAAAAGTCAATCAATAAAACTTACTGTACGGTTACTTATGTTACACAAGAATTATTTTATTTCTTCCAAGTTTTACAAGGCCTTCGTCTTCCATTTGTTTTAGCAGGCGTGAAACCACTACCCGGGCTGTTCCCAGCTCATTGGCTAATTGTTCGTGGGTTACGTTCAAAGTGTTGTTATTGGAATGTTCACTTTTCTTTTTAATAAAATTTAACAGGCGTTCATCCATCTTTTTAAAAGCAACAGCATTTACCACTTCAAGCAATTCTTCAAATCGTTTGTGATACAAACGAAAAATATAATCTAACCATTCAGGAAATTCTTTAATGAGCAGGCTCACTTTATCAATGGGAATAAATAATATTTCTGTTTCTTCTTCTGCAATGGCTTTTACTTTGCTGGTATCGTGGTGTATGCCACCCAAAAACGACATGATGCAACTTTCTCCCGCTTTAATGTAATACAACAAAATTTCTTTGCCTTCCTCATCAGTCCGCATTACTCTTATACTTCCTCTTGTCACTATTGGAACTGCCTTGATATAAACGTTCTCATTTAATATGGCATCTCCTTCAGCAAACGTTTTAACTATGCCATATTGTATTAATTTTTCTTTTACTTCTGGTGAAGAATTGAATTCGGAAATATTGTTTAATTGTTCCATTTTAAATTAATTAAAAAATTCACAAACTATTCTTCTTACTTACTTTAATTTTCATCAAGGCAGCATAAGCATTTGTTGATAATATTTTGTTCCAATAGATTAACCTCGACATTTTCTATTAGATACATTTCCGGTTTTAACCGGATATTTAGAAGCTTGTAATGATTCGCATTAGCATAGACTGATTTCCTGAATTTGCACTTGAGACTTTATGAAAATAGTGATGGTTATTTTCTTTTCACCAGGCTATCCACAGGGTATTGTGTTTCCATTTCTTTCATTGAATTGGCTGCCCAATTTTCTAAAGTTAATTTTTGCCCGGCATTTAGAACAGCATCACGATGCGGTATGGTATAGGAAAGGAGTGGCATATCACCATTTTTTACTTCTTCACCGATTTCTTTAAATTTTTTATAGCGCCTAAATGCAGGGTATGTAGCGAAAATAGAAAAATTCAATTCACGTTTGCCTTCCACTATATGATCGTTGAGAATCCAGGCTACAGGCTGAATTTTGGAATACCACGGATAATAGGTGGTGTTACTATGGCAATCATTGCACGAAACTTTCAGGATTTGCTGCACATCTTCAGGAACCTGATGGATGGCAGTAATTTGATTTGCGGCGATTTCTTCACCTGCATTTTTTGCCGGCTTTATAAATTGAATGGCTATAAAAACAATTAATAAGATGAGCAATACAGTTTTTAATATTTTTTTCATAAACTTAATTTTTTCTGTCAAAATACCTAAGTGCAGTTTGTGGTTCAAATTGTACTTTAAAACTTATTAGTTTCAACAAAATACCATCTACTATTTTAAAT
>JBDTMP010000215.1:0-3437 GCA_039934215.1 Ginsengibacter sp. | reverse complement strand
ATTAATACAACCTTTTACAAATTTCCCACCGTAAAATCTCTACAGAAATGGTACGATAGCAGTCCTGAGGATTTTAAATTTACAGTAAAAGCTCCCCGGTTAATCACTCATTACAAAAGATTCACAGAGTGTGATGGTTACCTTAAAGATTTTTATGAAACTTCTGCAGAAGGGTTAAAAGATAAACTTGGCTGCATACTTTTTCAAATGCATCCACAAATAAAATATTCCGAGGGGTTTTTAAAGAATATAATTTCTTCGCTCAATCCTTCATTCAAAAATGTCCTTGAATTTCGCGATGCAAGCTGGTGGAACAAAAGTGCTTTTAACACTTTGAAAAAAAACAAGATTATTTTTAGCGGGATCAGCTATCCAAAACTTCCGGATGCATTAATTATAGCCCGGCCAAATTTATATTACAGGTTTCATGGAGTTCCGGTTTTATATAAGTCAGCTTACACGCCACAATTCCTGGAAGAAAAGTTTTCTGAAATAAATAAATCGGGAATAAAAGAAGCCTGGATCTATTTCAATAATACATGGGGTACTGCCGCCATTGAGAATGCGAGGTATCTCCAAAACTTATTTGAAAAAAATGAATAATCTATTGCAAATTTTTAATTCCCTGTAATTAGTTGCTTATTTCTTCACCAAAAGATTTTGCATTCGTTGGCGTGATTTATTAAAAATCATTATCCCGTTTTTTACACCTTTTCTTTTTTCTTTCTGTTCTTCTTCCGGTAAATTATAAATGGATTTACATTCAGCGGAACAACAACCATCAAATTTTGCTTTGCATTTTTTACATTGTATAAAAAGCAGGTGGCAGCCTTCATTGGCGCAATTTGTATGGATGTCGCATGGTTCACCGCATTGGTGACAGTGGCTTATAATTTCATCACCCACCTGCTCCCCCAGCCTGCCATCAAATACAAAATTTTTACCCAGAAATTTATTGTCCAGGTTTTCTTCTTTTACTTTATTGGCATATTGTATAATGCCTCCTTCAAGATGAAAAACATTTTTGAAGCCATTGTGCAACATCCATGCACTTGCTTTTTCACATCTTATACCTCCTGTACAATATATGATGATGTTCTTATCTTTCTTGTCTTCCAACATACTAACGGCCATGGGCAATTGCTGGCGAAAAGTATCGGAAGGAATTTCTATTGCATTCTCAAAATGCCCCACTTCGTATTCATAGTGATTGCGCATATCCACCACAATTGTTTCCGGATCAGCAGTAAGCCCGTTGAAAGAAATAGCATCTACGTATTTGCCTTTCTTAGTCATATCAAATGCGGGATCATTTATTCCGTCGGCTACTATTTTCTCCCTCACTTTTATCTTCAATACCCAGAAACTTTTGCCATTATCATCCACGGCGATATTTAAACGCAGGTTTGTAAATCCCTTAATGGAATTTAATGTTTTACTAAAATCTTCATAGTACGAAGAAGGCACACTTATTTGGGCATTAATTCCCTCATGAGCCACATAAATACGCCCAAAAACTTTTAGCTCATTAAATTTTTTGTAAAGTTCATCGCGGAAATCCTGCGGGTTTTCAATGTGCAAATAGCGGTAAAATGATAAGGTAATCCGCGATTCATTTTCTTGGTATAACCGCTCCTTCAGCTCCTTTTGGAAAATTCTGTTGTGTAATACTGCCATATTTTTTTGAAATTTTATCCCGGTACTTCCGGAAAGGACACTTGCATGGTGAACAAATTTCTTATGCAAAGATAAAAACACGGGCAGTATAAAAAAAATGGGTATGACTTTTGCCAACAGGCAATATTATTTGTTAACCTATTTTCTACCTACAAAAATTAACTATGAAAAGAATAATTATTTTTATTTTATCAGGATTTATATTTTTTACCGCAGATGCGCAAAAAACACATTTTGGAATCAAAGGTGGCTTGAACGCTTCTTCTCTTCATTTTGGTGACAACACGTCGCTTGATAGCAAAATAGGTTTCCATGTTGGAGGATTGGCTCACATACACGCTTCGAAAACATGGGCGATACAACCGGAAATATTTTATTCGCTGGAAGGCGCAAAAGGAACATTGCCTAATAATAATAAACTAACCTATAATCTAAATTATATAAACGTCCCTGTATTGCTCCAGTATTTTTTTTATAATGGCTTCAGGCTTGAAGGCGGTCCGCAAATTGGATTTTTAATTAGCGCCAAAACAAAAACCGGCAACATAACAGTTGATGACAAAGGATTTGAATCTACAGCTTTTTCAATTCCTTTAGGTGTCGGTTATTTAACCACTGAAGGATTGGGATTTGATGCGAGGTATGTATTTGGATTAAGCAATATCAATGCTAATAAAAACGCCCCTACTATTCAAAGCAATGTCTTTCAATTTGGAATTTTTTACCAATTTGGTGATACTAAAATGCGCCGTCATTAATTCGTTAACACTATCGTTAAAAAAACCCCTTGTGACAAATTGACCAGGGGGGTCCTTATAAATATCTTACTTTTTTCAGATGATCTTGTGCACTCTTTTAACAATTTTTTATTCCTGTTTTTGATTAGTAGTAACTTTCATTTTGAAAAAAATAGATAAGACATTACATGCCTGCAAAAAAGAGCGAATCAAATCTGCCATTATTCGAAAGGATTCATTCTGCACACAAGCTTTTGATCTGTGTAATTATTGCGGTCATTATTTATTTTATTGTAAATATCAGTAAGCTCGACTGGCTCACGCATGTCATGATCAGTTGGGATACTTTTAGCTTTTGTATGATCGCCATGAGCTGGATCTCTTTCTCAATTACTACGTCAGGGCAAATAAGGGAACAGGCTAAAGCGCAGGATTCAAACAGGGTCTTAATCTTCATCACTGTATTGGTCTCAACACTGGCGGGGTTCCTTGCCGTATTGCTTCTTATCATTTCAAAAAAACAATTTAAGGATACAGAAACTTTGCACATGATTGTTGCTATAGCGGGGATGCTTTTCGCATGGTTTCTTGTGCATACTATTTTTACATTTCGCTACGCCCACATTTATTATGGCGATGATGATAAAAATCCTTCCACACATGCGGGCGGTCTTGAATTTCCTGGTGATAAGAAACCAGATTACCTGGATTTCGCCTACTTCTCATTTGTACTCGGCATGACATTCCAGGTTTCTGATGTTGAAGTTACTTCAAAGAGGCTGCGAAGATTTGCACTGCTGCACGGTATTTTGTCGTTTCTATTCAACACGATTATGATTGCACTAACAATAAACATCATGGCAGGGTTAAGTGAGTAATAGTGTTAAAAAAAGTAAGACTTACTTTTAAAAGATTCCCAACAGTGAGCAGAGAGTAATGATATAAGTTCCGCCCTCGAGGGATAAGGATTACAATATTGCTCTTATGGATGCACGGCCCGTGTGAATCGTACGGGTATCGCCG
>JBDTMP010000214.1:0-4051 GCA_039934215.1 Ginsengibacter sp. | reverse complement strand
TGTGAATGAGATGTAAAAATGTAAATAAAAGGTTGCAGGCTCTAAAGGAGAAGAAAGAAGCGAAAGTATAATTATTTTCTTCGTGATTTTTTTCGGTCACGGTATTTAAGAATAGGAACACGGCTTTCGCTTCCATTGAGGAGACGGCCAATATTCTTTTGGTGAGTTAATACAACTAATGCTGCTACAGCAACAGCAAATACCCTATAGAAAACTTCTTTTTCATTATATATCCATAAAACGCAGATTGGCAAAGCTACACCGGCAAGAATAGAACTTAGAGAAACATATCTGGTTAAAAACAAAACCAATAAAAAAACACCAATGCAGCTAACAGCTACAATAGGCTGGATAGCCAGCAACATTCCAAATAGAGTAGCAACCCCTTTACCACCTCTGAACTGAGCCCATATTGGATAAATATGCCCAATCACTCCAGCCAATCCCAAACCTATCATAAGGTTGGTACGATCAAGTTCATTTGTAAGATAATAAGGCAATAGGTTATACAACGCCACTGCCAGGATTCCTTTTAGCATATCGCCAACCATAACTATGGTACCGAATTTGGAACCTAAAACCCTGAAGGTGTTTGTAGCGCCCATATTGCCGCTGCCATACTCACGTATATCAATATCAAAAAAGGATTTGCTGATAATTAATGCTGTCGGGATGGAACCAATAAGATACGCTGTTATAATTAAAAGGAGTTCTTTCATAATTTAACTGATGCTATCGGGCAAGTGACAAATATAATGTAAAATTTATGCTGTACATCTATAATTTTCTTAAAATAATTACTCTCTTTCAAGACTTAACGATATCCAGTCATTTGTTTTAATAGTATTTCTTTTGATAAACCCACCTTTGTTAAAGGAACATAAAATGAGTGGTTCATCCTCAATTAGAAACCCACTTATTATTAATAGAGTGTTTTTATGCGAAATTGAAGAAATATCATTTGCATTTTGAATCAGCACATTCAAATTAATATTTGCAAGGATCATATCCTGGTGCACAATTCCTTTAACGTTATCCCTGTTTTCTAAAATAATTCGCGTACAACTATTTGCTTTAATGTTTTCAAAGGCATTGTCTATGCTCCACTCATCGTTATCTATTGCAACTACATTTTTTGCACCCAGCCTTTCTGCAAGAATTGCGAGTACACCGGTTCCGGTACCATAATCAAGCACGTTCTTATCTTTGAAATTAAGGTCTTCCATTTGCTCAATCATTAAACGGGTAGTATCATGATGCCCGGTTCCAAAACTCATTTTAGGGGTTATAATAATTTCGTGTTTTACATTTAGCAAAGGCGCGTGAAAAGAGGCCCTGATTCCTACAAAGTCTTTTATGCAAACGGGTTGGAATTCAAGCTCCCATTCCTCATTCCAGTTCCTGTCTTCAATAATTTCTGAGTTGTATGCTTCCCCATTTAATAATACTTTCTCAAACTTCGCCTGATCAAAATTTTCCTCTTGTATATACGCGATCAAAACATTTTTATTTTGCTCAAAAGCATAAAAATTTATTTCTGAAAGCTCGGCCATTATAATTTCCAGTCTTTCCGTGGAATTTGTCTCAATATTTATTTTAATAAATTTTTCCATAAAAAAAGCCTGCAGATGTCTACAAGCTTGTTATTGTTTTTTTTAACGTTTTTTAGTTTTTATCTGAGCGCTGTTGTGGCGTCGTTGTATTTGAATCCGGCCTTGGTATCAATGCTTTACGGCTAAGCTTAAACTTCCCTGATTTCGGATCAACACCTACAATTTTCACTTTTACTTTGTCACCTTCGTTTAAAACACCTTCCATACTTTCAAGCCTTTTCCACATGATTTCTGAGATATGAAGCAAACCTTGCTTACCAGGTAAAAATTCAACAAAAGCTCCGAATTCTTTAATTCCTTTTACAGTGCCTTCATAAACATCGCCAACTTCAGGAACCGATACAATGCTCTTGATCCAAGCAACTGCCTGGTCGAGACTTTCTTTATTCGCTGAGAATATACTTACCTCTCCCGTTTTTCCTACCTCGGTTATATTCACTGTCGCCCCTGTTGTTTTCTGTATTTCCTGTATGATCTTTCCACCCGGGCCAATAACAGCTCCGATAAATTCAGAATCAATTATCAATTTTTCCATACGTGGTGCGTGTGGCTTCACATCGCTTCGGTGTTCGGAAATACAATTATACATGGCATCCAATATGTGCAATCTTCCGCGTTTTGCCTGTTCAAGCGCCTTTCGCATAATATCCATGCTTAAGCCGTCCACTTTTATATCCATCTGCACACCACATATTCCGTCTTTTGTACCTGTAACTTTAAAATCCATATCACCCAAATGATCTTCATCACCCAATATATCCGAGAGAACTGCGAATTTCCCTTCTTTTGAAATCAATCCCATAGCGATCCCGCTCACATGCTTCTTAAATGGTACACCTGCATCCATCAAAGCAAGTGAGCCTGCGCATACTGTAGCCATAGATGATGAACCGTTACTCTCAAGAATATCACTCACAATTCTCACAGTGTAAGGATACTCGCTACCAGGCATTATTTCTCTTAATGATCTCATAGCAAGATTTCCGTGTCCTACTTCCCTGCGGCCTACGCCTCTCATCATTTTCACTTCGCCGGTTGAGAAAGGCGGAAAGTTATAATGTAGAATAAATTTTGAATAGTCGCTTGTGGCTGCGCTCTCAACAAGTAATTCGTCGAGTGGGGTACCTAATGTAACTGTCGTTAAGGACTGGGTTTCTCCCCTCGTAAATAAAGCGGAGCCATGTGGGGAAGGAAGATAATTTACTTCCATAGTAAGAGGCCTGATATCTTCAACGCCCCTTCCGTCAAGGCGCTTTTGTTCATTCAAGATCATATCTCTCACAACATTATACTGTAGCTCATCGAAATAATGTTTTATCAAAGGTTTATCTGCGTCCGGAAGATCTTCTCCAAGAAACCCGGTAATTTCATCAGCAAGGCTTTTAAACGCTTTCGACCGTTCATTTTTTGCTGAAGACGAAGAAGCAATCGCATGCAATTTGCCTTTTGCAAAAGCAATTATCTTTTGGTTTAATTCTTCATTGCGGTAAGGCTTTGTAAAGTCACGCTTCTCTTTAGCACCACATTTCTCTCTAAGTTCCTGCTGTGCTTTCACCTGAATTCTGATAGCATTATGCGCCAGTTCGATAGCTTTTATCAAATCCTCTTCCTGGCATTCATGGCCTTTGCCTTCAACCATCATAATATTTCTTTCAGTAGCGGCGATAATAAAATCCATTTCAGCTTCTGCAAGTTGCGACCTGCTTGGATTTATCACCATTTCGCCATTCACTTTTCCTATCCTTACTTCCGAAATTATTTCCTGTATAGGTACGTCGGAAACAGCAAGGGCTGCAGAAGCCGCCAGACAGGCCATTGCATCGGGCATTACTTCTGGATCGCTTGAAATCAATGACACAAGGACCTGCACTTCACAAAGGTAATCTTCGGGAAATAACGGGCGAAGTGCACGATCAATAAGCCTTGAGGTCAATATTTCGTAATCATTTAAACGGGCTTCCCTTTTAAAAAAAGATCCTGGAATACGGCCTGCTGACGCAAATTTTTCCTGGTAGTCAACTGTCAAAGGAAAAAAAGACTGGCCTTCACGCGGTTCTTTATTTGCAACAACAGTAGCAAGTATCACACAATCGCCCTGGCGCACGGTAACTGCACCATCAGCCTGGCGAGCCAGCTTACCGGTTTCAATTGTAACCATGCGGCCTTCACCGATATCAAAAGTTACAGAAATGGGATTTGGAGTCATATTAAATGTTGGTATTAGTAGTAAAAAAAGTATTCCCAACCGGAAGAATCAGTTGGGAATAGCTCACAATATCATTTGAATGTAATTATTTACGGAGTCCTAACCTTTCAATTAATCCACGATAACCCGTAAGATCATGCTTGCTAAGATATGTTAGCAAACTTTTTCTTTTACCAACCATTGACATTAATCCACGTTGTGTACTAAAATCTTTTTTGTTAGTTTTAAGGTG
>JBDTMP010000213.1:0-3549 GCA_039934215.1 Ginsengibacter sp. | reverse complement strand
CCACACTTGCAAAAACAAAAAACGCATACAATCCAAAGAAAAATAAATTCGCGAATTCATTTTCATTAAATCTTTCTGCAGGGCCGGATGTGAGTGCAGTAGATCTTAATAATTTGGGGACATTTGAAATTTTATACGGCGCCGGAATCGGATATAAATTTGGAAAAAGATGGCAGCTAAGAACCGGTTTTTATTCAGTTAAAAAAGTTTACGGAGCCAGGCCGTCTGATTACAACCCACCTTCTGCATTTTGGAATTATTATCCTGGTCTGGAAGATATCAATGCAGACTGCGCGGTAACTGAAATACCATTAATTATAAATTATACTTTCCGCCAAAATTCAAGGCAGGCCTGGTTCGGCTCCGCTGGACTTTCTTCCTATTTTATGAAAAGGGAGACTTATGATTATCACTCGAAAACCCCATGGGGCTACCAGGATAAAAGCTATACTATTTACAGGGAAAACAAACATTACCTATCCTCAGTAAGAATTTCAGCGGGCTATGAAAAAACTCTTAACAGGGCCATTTCCATTTCTGCGGAACCCTATCTGAATCTCCCATTAAGCGGCATAGGCTATGGCAAAGTAAAATTGAACAGCGCAGGGCTGCTATTCTCTGTGAATGTGAAACCCTTTGCAAAAAAATGATCATTTTAAATCTGCGCCATTCTTTAATTTAAAGGATTACATAGGACGATTTCAAAGTCACTCCTCTTTAAAAACAGGTAGCACATAAGGCGCATTTAAAAGAACATTATTTTCTTAACTAAATGAATTTGCCCAAGGGGATGATATCAACATTTTCCAGTAATACTATTTTTTTTATCTCCTCCTTTAATTTATTAAAGCAGAAAAAAAATTATTTCAAATCCGGATACATTTTATTCTCTTCCCATTACACTTCCGAAAACTTCTGATTGTATTAAGGCAACCAATACCCAATACATTCCGTTTCAAAATAAACTTCCCTTCGAAAACATTGTTTGAAAATATGGAACTCTTTAAACCAAAATATTAAGTTTCGGTACACCGTTCAAGAGATCTGTTTTTTAAATTAAATCTCAAGGAAAGCAACAAACAATTAAGGCCCGTTTTTATTCCGAGTTAAAAAAATATGTAGGTTCTTGTCAAGCCACCTTACCCTTCCGAAACATAGTATTGGATTTGACAAAATTTAAATCTCTTAAACATTTTAAATCTTAAATTATGAAAGCAACTTCAAAAAGAAATTTAAACACAGTTGTTACTTCGCTTCCACGGAATCGTTTCGTTTATGCGTGGATGTTTTTGTTAGGCCTGGTCGTTTTTATGATAAGTTGCCGCAAAGGCGATTTCAATCCTCCTCCCGTTGGCTCTTACGATCTTAAGCTAATCGCGGATAATTTAGTTTCCCCAATTACTGTCTCGGGTTCTCCGGATGGAACCAAAAGATTATTCATCGTTGATCAGGCAGGAAAAATATGGATCGTTGACGCCACAGGAAACCTTTTGTCGAATCCATTTATTGATGTCAGCAGCAAAATAGTTCCGCTTAGTCCATTCTATGATGAACGTGGCTTGCTGGGCCTTGCCTTTCATCCTCAATTCAGGAGCAATGGAAAATTTTATTTATTCTACACTGCACCACCCCGGGCGGGCGGCCCTGAGCCAGGCTTTTTATGGAACAACCTCACACGCATTTCAGAGTTCAGGGTATCGGGTGCAAATCCAAACCAGGCCGATATGTCAACAGAAAGAATCGTATTTGAAGCGGATCATCCCCAGGGAAATCATAATGGAGGCACCATAGCTTTTGGCCCTGATGGCTATTTATATATTTCAATCGGCGATGGGGGCAATGGCGATGATATTGGCCCCGGCCATGTGGACGACTGGTATAAAGTAAATGCCGGCGGAAATGGCCAGGATGTAAAAGAAAATCTTCTTGGCAATGTTTTACGCATTGATGTAAATAAAACTAATGAAGAAAGAAGTTATGGAATACCCCGTGATAATCCGTTTGTAGGCCGTCCCGGTAAAGATGAAATATATGCTTATGGCTTTAGAAATCCCTACCGGTTTTCTTTTGACCAGGGTGGCGATCATCAGTTGTATTTAGGGGACGCAGGTCAGTCCTTGTACGAGGAAGTTGACCTGGTAAAAAAAGGAGGCAACTACGGCTGGAATGTGAAAGAAGGTACACATTGCTTTAGCACTGCAAATGATCTGGAAGAACTGGCATCCTGCCCCATGGCGGACTCCGCCGGCAATCCCCTGATAGATCCAATAATAGAATTTAATAATTCAGCAAACCCAAAAGGTGGGATAGGCATAACCGTAGTAGGCGGAAATGTTTACCGTGGCCCATCTATTCCTTTCCTTAACGGCAGGTACATTTTTGGAATATTTTCCGGAACCTTCACCGGCGCAACCGGTAAGATTTTAATCGCTAAGTCGTCGCACGTTGGCTTATGGTCGTTTGAAGATCTCAAATTAAAAAGCTTTCCTGATAATTTAGGGCAATTTCTTAAAGGCTTCGGGCAGGATGAAAAAGGTGAAGTATATGCGACAACTTCCATGCAGCTGGGTCCACAGGGCAACACTGGTAAAGTATATAAAATAGTTTTTGTAAAGGATTGAAAAAAGATAGGAAATAAGGGCGGGGAATTATAAAAAATTATTCATTTCTTTTTTTAGGGTGGTTAAGAATAGTGATGTGCACGAAGAGAATCTTGTTGCACTTTTAAACTTTTAAAAATAAAAGGCGAAGAACAGCAAATGAAAAGTTTTACAATCTCTTCTGCACATCACCTGTTACTTTTAAGGAGTGCCGGTTTTTCATGCCAACCATTGTGTTACCGTAACGAGGAAATTATACCTTACAACATCAATATGCATAGTGATTAAATTTCATCGGGGAAATTACCAAACAAATTTTCATTTACTTATCTTTCGATTTTACATCTATCTTTTCCATAGTAAAAAAATTTGTTTTCATGCAGGAAGAGGAAATAATTACAAATACAATTTTTTTTGTAAAGAAAGAATTAGAAAGCGCAGAAGGAGGCCACGACTGGTGGCATATAGAAAGAGTGTGGAAGAATGCCAGGTTGATAGCAATGCACGAAATTGCAAACAGCTTTATTGTTGAATTGGCGGCTTTGCTGCATGATATTGCCGATGCGAAATTTCATGATGGTAATGAAAATATTGGTCCCCAAAAAGCAAGGGAATTTCTTGAAAGTTTATCGGTAAATGTTGATGTTGTTGACCATGTGGAAAACATAATTAGAAACATTTCATTTAAAGGCGGAAATTATAAACCATCTTTTCATTCAGTAGAATTGACGATAGTTCAGGATGCCGACAGGCTTGATGCAATGGGAGCCATTGGCATTGCAAGAGCCTTTAATTATGGTGGATTTAAAAACAGGGAAATTTACAATCCGTCAATAAAGCCCGACATGCAAATGACAAAAGAAGTTTATAAAAAAAGTACCGCTCCTACCATCAATCATTTTTATGAAAAATTATTATTACTAAAAGACAGGATGAATACAGAGACAGG
>JBDTMP010000212.1:0-17167 GCA_039934215.1 Ginsengibacter sp. | reverse complement strand
GTTCCAAATAATTTATTATAAACAGGCAGCGAGGTTACTGCAATTATGAAAAGCGCTGAAAGAAAAAAGATCAATGAGCCAATGAACATCCAGAATTCCCGCGATGAAATATTTTCTTCCTTTTGTATAGAAGGAATTTTTTTATAATTAATAATAAATAAAATAAACATTGGTACAGTGAGCACCAATACATAAAACCCGATCATCACATTCATCGCCATTCCAGCTTCTGTAAATGAATGCACCGAAGTATCTCCCAGGATACCTGTCCTGGTGAGAAAAGTAGAATACAGTATAAAGAAATAACTTAGGATTACAAATAAGTAAGATGCCCTTAAAGCATTGCCGGTCGCGTTGTAGATGGCCATGCAATGCAAACCGGAGATCATTATCATCCACGGAACCAGGGCAGCATTTTCAACAGGATCCCAGGCCCAGTACCCGCCAAAAGACAGTGACTCATAAGCCCATTTTCCTCCCATCATAATACCTACTCCGAGCACACATCCACTAAATAAGGTCCATGGTAATGCAGGCTTTACCCAGTCGCCAAAGTTTTTTGTATTGAAGGAAGAATAAGCAAAAGCCAGTGGAACAATGGTACTCGCAAATCCCAGGAACAAAACCGGCGGATGAATAACCATCCAGTAATTGCGGAGCAAAACATTCAATCCAATACCATCTTTTATGAAATTCAGATAATCGGGCCGGCTGAAAATGGGGCCGTTAATTTCATTTCGGGTGAGTGAAAAAGCGCTGCTTCCAATACGCACATCAAAAACATAAATTCCCACGATCATCATCAACAAAACAAACTGTGCGATACTAATAATTCCCAGAACCGGCGCTTCTCTTTTTTTAGAAGTAAATATAAGAATAGTCCCCAATACGCCATGCCACAAAGACCAGAGTAAAAAACTTCCTTCCTGTCCTTCCCAAATGCAGGCTAATAAATATTTTGGCTCCAGTTCTTTTGAAGCATGCTTATAAGCGTATAGGTATTCAAAATAATGATGGGAGCATATATAGTAAATGGTAAAGAAAACAGTAAGGAGAGAAATAAATTGTAATAAAAATGCTCCTCTTGCAAATAAGATCCAGCGCCGCTTTTCATCTTCTGCGACAGTTCTTGATGCCGTAAAATAAGAGATCGCAGCCACGAGGGAAGAGACAAAGGCGAGTAACACAAAAAAATGTCCCACCTGGCCGGGTAATAAATGTTCACCTTCAAACTTCATGTAGCAATCTTAATATTGTGTAACCGTTTTTTCCAGTTGTTTTTTATCATCCTTATATTTTGAAGGGCATTTCAGCAATATGTTATCGCATTCGAAAATACTACCCTGCATTTTTCCTTTCAGCACAACACGCTCACTTTGCTCAAGCTCCGCCGGCTTAGTATTGCGATAGATCACCTGTGTGCTTCCACCAAGGCTGTCCACAGCAAAGAACGAAACATAATTAGGGTCTTTAATCGCATCATATTGCACGGGTTTTGATTTATCCAGTTTAGCGATAAGGTGCACATATTTTCCTTGTTTTAATTTAGCGGACGCAATAGTGTCGTAAGTAGAAAAATCTACTGAATACATTAATAACACACCTATTGCCGCAGCAATCGCAACTAAAATTATTATACTTGATGTTTTCATCCTTGGTTTTTACGTTTACGATTGCAAATTTACTTCAAAAAGAGACATGATCTATCAGTGTGTTAACCATCAGGCATTCGTCTTCGTATATGTGTTATTCATTGTTTATTGAACTGGACTTTAAACTTTGAACTTTGGAGTATCTTTGCACTCCAAAAAAATTTTCTGACGAAATCATGGCAGACTTATCAAATTTTGACCCTAACACCGTGAGCAATCACAACAACAATATTTTCGGACTACCTTTTACTGAAGATGATGCTGAGCTGATATTGCTTCCCGTGCCGTGGGAAGTAACGGTAAGCTACAAAGCCGGTACTGCAAGGGCTGCAGAAAAAATATGTAAAGCAAGTCTGCAGGTTGACTTGATTGATGCTGACATAAAAGATGGATGGAAGCAAGGTTTCTACATGAGGGATATAGATAAAAAAATATTGATGAAAAGCGATTACCTGCGCAAAGAAGCTGAACTCTATATCAATTATATATCGCAGGGTGAACTGGTAGGAGATAATAAATTCATGACTAAAACGCTGAAGGAAGTAAATGAAGGCAGCCGCTTTCTTAACAGCTGGGTTTACGAACAGACAAAAGATCTCCTGGATAAAAATAAGCTTGTAGGCCTCGTTGGTGGCGACCACAGTACTCCACTGGGGTTCTTTAAAGCAATTGCTGAAAAACATGGTGATTTTGGAATTTTACAAATTGATGCGCATTGCGATCTTAGGAAAGCGTATGAAGATTTTGATTATTCTCACGCATCTATTATGTACAATGCGCTCACTGAAATCCCTGAACTTATAAAATTGGTCCAGGTAGGAATAAGGGATTATTCCCCCGGCGAATATGATTACATTAAAAATAGTAATGAAAGAGTAGTAACTTATTTTGACAAGGATATTAAAGAAAGGGTCTTCGAAGGCGATTCGTGGAAAACGATTGTTAACGAAATTGTAGAACAGCTTCCTCAAAAGGTTTTTATAAGTTTTGATATTGATGGCCTTGACCCCAAATTGTGCCCGCATACAGGAACTCCCGTTCAGGGTGGTTTTGAGACGGAACAAATTTTTTACCTGTTCAAAAAAGTTTTACAAAGCGGGAGAAAATTAATCGGCTTTGATCTTAACGAAGTTGGTATCAGCCATAATGAATGGGATGAAAATGTGGGCGCCAGGGTGCTTTTTAAATTATGCAATCTCATGGTTGCGGAGAAAATTGGCGTGGATGCAACAATTTGAAATCATCCTCAAAAATGACAGATTAAAAGCCTATCGTTTTTTCGCATTAATACTGGTATTGTTAAATACGGCCATATTTATTTTCTTGCTTGCTTATGATTCCAGGAGATATGAAGCCTCGGCAGCGTTAATGCTTACAGGCATTTATATTTTTATAAGAATTTATCTTGCAAAGAAAAATAAGCATACAAATTATATTGATGGACTGATATTTTTCGTACTTGCCGGCAGTTGGGTTGGTCTTCAAAATTATATTATGGTTGCCGCATGTGTTGTTACAGGAATACTATATAACCTGGCCATGCAAAAATTAAAATTTGTGTTTAATGAAAATGTTGTGCAAAAATTAAATTTTCCAAAAGTAGAATATCGATGGAATGCATTTACGAATGTTATTATTAAGGATAAAATACTCACTCTTGATCTTGCTAATAATAAACTGGTGCAATTGGAAATCGAGAATGATGAGTCGGTAGATGAAAACCGTTTTAATGAATTTGCCCGCACGCAGATTGTTTTGCAAAAAGAAAAAAATTAATGAAGCATTCGCCCTATATATTATTTTCAGATGGCGCAGGCAATATTTTTGAAGATACTACTCTTTATGCCTGTGGCAGGAGCGGATGGGATGCCCTGCCTGTTTCTAAAAATGAATGGATCGAATTGCCATCGGGTGGCCAGCTTTATGAGTTACCCGGCAGGAGAGGAATTGGCCTGGATATAAAAACAGGTGAAATGCGCTTATGTGAAAAAGGCTGGGCCGTTGCTGCATTCATTCCTCCTGCTTATACAGGCACATACCTGGCCGCTTACGAAACCCAGCCCGGCGCAGAAACACTTCCTCTTTTTTGCTATACAGCCGCAGGATGGTTTGAAGATAAATTTTTTGTTCCTGCCATACGAATTGAAAATGATATCCGGCAGGAAAGCGCAGGCTTTGATGAAAAGAAAATAATAGAGGGTGTCGCGAATGTTCTTACTGCGTTTCCCCATAACCGTTTGGTTCAGCATCTTGGTAATAATTGCTGCAACACCTATCGTTGCCCAGCTGCCCGGAATTATTTTATGGGCAGATGGGAATGCCCCGTGCCAACATCACCTGCCTGTAATGCAAATTGTATTGGATGCATTTCTTTTCAGCCTGTGGAAGAAACCATTGTTTCCACGCAGGACAGGTTAATGTTTAAACCATCTGCCGAAGAAATAATTGAATATACAGTTCCCCATCTTGAAACAGCGCCTTACCCGATTGTAAGTTTTGGACAAGGTTGTGAGGGCGAACCATTATTAATGTGGCAAACAATTAAGCAGGCGATTATTGAAATAAGAAAACATACACAAAAAGGGAGCATTAATATCAATACGAACGGCAGTGATCCTGTAGCAGTGAGAGCATTGTGCGAGGCAGGATTAAACAGTATTCGTGTAAGCACCAATTCAGCAAGAGAAAAAATATATACACCCTATTACCGTCCTAATAATTATGAGTTTAATGATATTGTAGAAAGCCTGAAAGTAGTAAATAGTTATGGTGGCTGGACGAGTATAAATTATTTTGTTTTCCCCGGCATGACGGATAGCGTGGAAGAATATGAAGCATTAAGAACACTAATAAAAACAACTGGCCTTAAAATGATTCAATGGCGCAATTTCAACATTGACCCGGACTGGTATCTTGGTAAAATAGGTGTAACAGATACCGGTGAATGTCTTGGAATTAAACAACTCATGGATTTAATAAGTGAAGAATTTCCGGATTTAAAATTTGGTTATTTTAATCCTTCTATAGAAAGAATAAAAGGGAATTTTGAAATGGATTATGCGAAATAAAAAAGAAGTATCACTCATTTAGCAACTGTTCCAGAATACCTTTTTTTAAACACAGATGGATTTTCACCGGTTATTTTTTTAAACAGCTTATTAAAATAGGAGAGGCTTTCAAAACCCGATTCATAGCCCCCCTTCCTGGCCGGCGTCCTCACCGGACATTCCTTGATTAATATTATCTTAGAATAATATGCCAGCACCTTTTAAATATTCAGGAGAGCGAAAAAGTCATCAAACATTTAATGAAGTTTATTTTTGGACATCAGTAATTAAAGATTGGAAACATTTACTAATGGCTGATCTCTTTTTTTATTTTCATTTATAAATTTCCCTATAAAGTTACAATCCCTGTGGAAAAATTTATAAAAGTGTCAATAGAGAGCAAATATTGATCATTGGGAATATTAATTATCTCCCGATCATTTGAGACCTTTACGCTATCAAACATTAAAAATAATAATATGGAACAGCAAACAATGAATACTACCATGGCGCCGGCCGGCAACGTGAATGCACATAAAGATATTCCCGGCAATCCGTCAACTGCGAAGAGCAGTAAAGTAAAATTGAATGATCGCAGCAATGGCAAACCGCTAAATTTATTAAGTGAAGAGGATTGGAAATTTTGGATAACCAACGGTTACATTGTTATTAAAAGCGCGGTACCAAAAGAGCAGGTAAAAAATCTTGCAGATTTTCTTTGGGAATTTGAGGAAAAAGATCCTGGTGACCCCGCAACATGGTATGCGCCACCACGGGCCGAGATGATGATGAAAGAACTTACCAATACCGGTATGGTTGAAGTGTATAATCACCAACTGTTATGGGATAATCGCCAGTATCCAAAAGTCCACCAGGCTTTTGCAGATATATGGGGTACAGAAAAATTGTGGGTTACCATTGACAGGGCAAATCTAAATCTCCCGGTGCGTGAGGGATTTGAGCAAAAAGGATTTATACATTGGGACTATGATCCTGAAACCAAACCACAAAATGTGCAGGGAGTCCTTGCGCTTGCCGACCAGGATGATGAAAATATGGGAGGCTTTCAATGTGTGCCTGAATTGTATAGAACTTATGACACATGGAAGGTAACACAGCCCGAAGACCGTGATCATTTTAAACCTGATGTAACCGGGTTTGAAATTGTAAAAGTAAAAATGAATGCGGGCGACTTGTTGATATTTAACAGCCTGCAACCTCATGGCATAAGGCCCAACAGAAGTAAAGATAAAGTGCGTCTTGCACAATATATTTCAATGATGCCAGCGGAAGAAGACAATGAAGAACTTCGCCAGTGGAGAATTGCATCCTGGAAAGAAAGGCGTGCTCCCGAGGGTTATGCATTTCCTGGTGACCCGAGAAAATGGGAACAAATAAAATATGCTGCAGCAGATTTATCTCCGTTAGGTAGAAAGCTTTTGGGGTTGGATAAGTGGTAGTTGATTTATATAAATCAGCAGGCTAAATTATTGACGTTTTTTCTGGATAAAATAAAAGATTCCAGTTTGGAATTGAAATAAAATTGAATAAAGAAAAATCAACTATAGAGATGAAGTTCTCCGTAAAATCTTTTGAGCTATTGGCGCTCGCTTAAGTCATAGTAAACATAATGTTGCAGTTGGTAACTGGATAAAACGGTCTGGGCTGTAAGAGAAATTTTTATACCGGGCACCATCTCTTCCTTATTTACTGTAAAAAAATGCATCGCCTGCCCGCATGCGATAAATGTCACACCGGCATCCTTCAATTCTTTTAGTATGGCGAGGTTAGGATTGTCAATACCATATTTTTTCTTATAGCTTTCATTGTTCAATAAATAATACAAAGCTGCAGCATGTACCACCGCTACTATATGGATGTTCTTTTTTGGCACTCCTGCGGCAACATGTAAATTCAGCAGGCGTCCTGCTTCTGAAAACGCTCCGTTCATATACCTGATGTGATTGCTATCTGTTTTATCTTTTATGCCCGAGGTAATTTCCATCAATAAATTATACTTCAAGGCGGGGTTGGGTATTTCGTCTATATGATTTACGGGAAATACTCCCGACCATTTATTTTTAATAACCGGGTACATGATTTTTAAGGGGAGCGTGTTTATAAATGGTATAGCAAGCGGGACTACCGTACTATATACGTTATACGAATTGTAAGCGGACACAAGGGTTTGGGCGTCATGTAAGCTAATGCTGTCTGAATTTTTATTTCTTAAGGTATCAACAATTTTATAAAAATCTTTTGATGATGACGTTATCATGCCCGTATCGAAAACAAGTTCTATAGCAATCTTTTTTTCATAAGATAAATTTTCATACAAGTGCTTAAGACCCGCAACGTATGCTTTACCAAAAGAAGCTGAATCTATATTACTCTCATCTTTAGCATAAGCATAACTTGAAAATTCAATACCACCTCTTCCAAAATAATCTTCACCATATTTACTGGATGAATCTAATAATTCCATTGACCTTTTATAATGCTGCGCGGCCATTTCATATTGAAAAGCAGTGTCATAATAATTTTGTTTATTTGAATCGGTTAGAGTTCTGCCCCTGTCGTTGAATGCAAAACTAATTTGCTGCGCCAGCACTGGCAATGCTTTAGACAAAGCGCCCGGGTCCTTATATAATTCTTTAGAAAAATAATAACGCTGGCCATAACCGTTACCGCAGAAAATAAATAAAAGCGCCACTTGTATAAGCAGCATGGCAATCATTGATCCGGCAATTTTTTTCATTTTTTAGTTTTGATTTTGAGAGGGGAATATAAAAGCAGGCGCTTAAAGTTCAAAAATTATTTTGAATTTACAAGTCTCCGCAATAATATAATTCCGTATGCGATCCTTCAAAATGAAGATTACCCGTGCATCCATCAAATAAAGTTTTTAACTTCATATCTGCAACCCAGGCAACCGTAATTTTTTTCAAGCCGTTATAAAACTAATATGCGGGTTTACCATTTTCGACTGAGAGCATTATCACTGGCTTTAGTTTTAAGCCAGGCTTGTTTTTATTCGGATGCGCAAACCTGCCCTCCTAATATTGATTTTGAAACCGGGACATTTGCAGGATGGACGTGCTATACAGGCACAGCGGAGGTGGTGAACAATTCAAATCTGATTAATTTGTATCGATCGGGTGGCCCGCAATATAACAGGCATACTATGTACACCGCGAATTCAGGAACTGCTGTTGATCCTTACGGTGGGTTTCCTGTAAATTGCCCGAACGGCAGCGGGCATTCTATCCGGTTGGGAAATAATTCAGCGGGTACAGAGGCCGAAGGAATATCTTATGAATTTACAATTCCTGCAGACCAGGATATTTACTCTCTTATCTACCATTATGCAGTGGTTTTCCAGGACCCCAACCACGAACGATATCAACAACCAAGACTGGAAATTGAAATAACAAACGTTACTGATAATAAAAAAATAGATTGTTCTTCGTTTACTTTTATCCCCTATGGCTCGCTGTTGCCGGGCTTTTTTGAATCACCCAATCCGAGTGGAGGTACGCCGGTTTGGTGTAAAGACTGGTCTGCTGTTTCTGTAAATCTTGATGGAAATGCAGGCAAAACGATTCGCCTTTTTTTTAAAACTGCGGATTGCACTTTCAGAAGGCATTTTGGCTATGCATATATCGATGTTAATTCAGAATGTTCCAGTGAATTTGTTGGAGCTACTTATTGTAACGATGATACTGCTGTTAATTTAACGGCGCCATATGGATATCAAACTTACACATGGTATAATAATACATTTAGCAGTGTGCTTGGCACACAACAAACCATTAGGTTTGAACCGCCGCCGCCGCCGGGTACAATCTACGCCGTAACAGTAGTACCCTATGACGGGTATGGATGTGTGGATACTTTATATGCGCGGCTCGAAGATTCGCTAACGGTAAATGCATACGCCGGAAGAGATACGCTGTCATGTAATTTGAACCCGGTGCCTTTGGGAACTATTTCCAAGCCAGGCTTGGTATATAGCTGGAGTCCCGCCGCCGGATTATCGAATTCAGGCATTGCAAATCCGTTTGCAGCTCCGGCTAAAACCACCAGTTACATACTTACTACCAATCATGATGGCGGGGGATGCCTGAATCATGACACCGTGATCGTGAAGGCCTCGATCATAGACAGTTCGTTACGATTGGTTGGTAGTGCGGCGTACTGTTCAGATAGTGGCGACAGTGCTATCTTGAGGGTTACGCCAACAAAAAGTATCCAATGGGTAGTGGATAATGACCTGCTATATGGCGCCAACCAGTCAAGCTACCGGGTTTCAGCAAGCGGTGCATACTATGCAAGACTTATTAATAATGAGGGTTGCAGTATTGACACCAGGATTAAAAATATCACTATCGAACATCCGACGGCCGGCATTAATTATCCTGTTGAATATGCGGTTATTGATTTGCCGCTTGATCTCTCGGCTAGAGTTTTTGGCGATACAATTTTATGGACTCCCGCCACCTGGTTGAATATGCGAACGGCTTACAACCCCATATTTACCGGATCATCTGACCAATTATACACGATACAAATCAAAACAAAGAGTGGATGTGTAACGGTGGACACACAACTGGTAAAAACAATTGAGAAAGTTGAGATGTATGTGCCAACGGCATTTACCCCTAACAGTGATGGCCTCAATGATCTTTTGCGGCCTATACTTTTTGGTATAAAGGAACTTCAATATTTCAAAATATTCAACAGGGCCGGTGAACAGTTATTTGAAACAAAGACTGCCGGGTCGGGGTGGGATGGGAGGTTCAAAGGTATTCCGCAATTGTCGCAGGTTGTTGCCTGGATCGTTGCAGGTACGGGAGTAGATAAAAAATTTTATATACGAAAAGGCACCAGTACATTAGTGCGATAGGAGTTCTTGTTCTATGGTGTGAATATTTTTCCTTTTTAATTTTTAGCGCCGAAAATTTTATGTGTTATTTCTTTGATTCAGTAAGCAGGAAATAAGCTTTTGTCTACTGACGGCAACAGGCGTAATGCGTTTTTATAATAGATCTTTTTTAATATTTCATCAGGTAAACCCATACCATACATCCGCCAGAAAGCGTGATATTTTTTATGGTAAGGAAAGTACTCATCTTTGGTTTCGAGTACCCTGAAGTAGGTTGAATATTCCTCAGGAACCCAGCTGTCCTTTCCGAATAAAATTCTGTCCTGGTATTTTGTAAAAAAAGCATTAGCAGCTAAAGGCTGACGCCCAAGCTCTGCAATTACGGCCCCGAATTCTACATATATATTTGGCATCTCATCCATCAGCGAACTTAGTTTTTTAAGGTCATTGGCATACCAACCGAAATGCGCAGCGATAAAAGTTGTTGACGGATGTTTTCTAAAAATATGGTGCTGCTCGTCTATCAACTGTTGCCATGGAGCAGGATCGGTATCACTTCTTTTTCGATTTGGTCTTGTAACCAGCTCAAGCCAGCGTTCATTGTTTTTATCAAGCGGATCCCAAAAAGGTTTGGGATCAGCAGTATGAATAAGTACAGGAATTTTCAGCTCACCACATTTTTCCCAGATAGCATCAAGCCTTGCATCGTCTACGGCCACCCTGTTACCCTTGTTGTCTTTTACAGAAAAGCCAAGGTTCTTAAATATTTTTAAACCCGCTGCACCGTTTTTTACATCCTGCTCCAGTTGTTTCACCGCATTTTCGGTCCAGTTGCTTTTGCCAATACCATCGAAATTTATATTCGCGAATACAACAAACCGTTTGGGTGCATTCGATCTTATATTTTCAATAGCTTGTTTCAGGTTGTTACCGTAGGATCCACTCAGATTTACCATCACGGTTAGGTTGAGTGTATCCATGATTTTTACCAGTTCCGCCAGGTTTTGGCTGCCCATATTATACTGGTGATTGTGAATATCTATAAAAGGAAATTTTGCTTTGGTCACCACATGTTCCGGTACAACAAGCGTTGACGGGGGATTATATGTTTCAAAATCCATTGAGGTTTTTGATTGGCATGCTGCTACACATGTTGCCAGGGAAACTGCAAGGGCCAGTGTTATTTTCTTCATATAGATAATTTAAAGCTGCAAACTAATAAAACTAAAAGTAAGTGGGGAGTTGATAGCCTATTTGAGACGCTTCCGCTGAGTCTTAATTCAATTTTTTTTTTAGAACTTGCAAAAAATTAAAATAAATTCGTAGTGTATATCTTAAAAGATAATCCGCATTTTTAAAAAATTAACGATGAAAAAAATAATCTTGTTTTTACTCGTAATAACTCCTTTGCTGACGCTGGCACAGGGCGCAGGAATTCATTTTCAGCACGAAACAACCTGGAAGGAAATACAGGCAAAAGCCAAAACGGAAAATAAATACATCTTTATGGATTGCTTCACTACGTGGTGCGGCCCATGTAAATATATGAGCGCTTCAATTTTTCCTTTGCAGGAAGTAGGTGCATTTATGAACGATAAATTTGTTTCTGTAAAAGTGCAGTTAGATACGACTAAAAACGATAATGAATTTGTAAAATCATGGTACCAGGATAGTCATGATCTTGCTAAAAAATATAATGTAACAGTTTACCCTACCTACCTGGTGTTTGATGCCAATGGTAATATTATACACAGGTTTGTTGGATCAAGTCCGGCTGACGAATTTCTGTCAGGCGTAAAAAAATCCATTAATCCTGAAACGCAGTATTATCCTTTACTTGCGAAATATAAGAATGGTAAAAAAGACCAGGAATTTCTTCGGAACCTGGCATTGTCTTCTTTTGATGCTTATGACAGGGAAAGTGCCCGGGAGATATCCAATGAATATCTCGCTACACAAACTGATCTATATACAAAAGATAATCTTGAGTTTATTAAAAAATTTACGAAATCCAGTGGTGATAATGGATTTGATATTTTAATTCAAAATCCGGATAAAGTAGATGCGGTATTGGGTAAGGGTACAGCAGCATCGGTGATACAGCCTGTTATTTTTCGTGAGATAACATTTAAATATTTACCTGCGGATGGCAAGGCTAACCCTGACTGGAATAAAATATATGCAATCATTGCCAAAAAATATCCTGCGCAAGCGAATGAAGCGATAGCGAAGGCAAAAGTGATCTGGTATCAAAGTTCAAGAGACTGGAATAATTATCAAACAGCTATAGTGAATTACATGAATAAATATGGAGGTACTGCATCTCCGGAGGAGTTGAATAATTATGCATGGACCGTTTTTCAAAATTGCCCTGACATGAAGTGTGTAGCCGAAGCACTTGAATGGAGCAAGCGTAGTTTTGAAAAGAATGAAGTCCCCGGATTTATTGATACCTATGCAAATATTCTTTACAAACTTGGGAAAAAAGATGACGCTATAAAATGGGAACAAAAAGCTATGGATGTTGCACAAGATGCAGACAAAAAAGGCTACCAGGAAGTGATTGATAAAATGAAAAAGAATGAAAAAACCTGGAATTAATAAAATGAAAAATACAAAGGCACTCTTACAAATTTGATAGCCGCTTCAATGTATTCAGCACAAATGCCCTCTTTCATGAATCACTTTATTATGAACCAATCTTTCTAACTCATTCTTTTTTTTGCTGATTACCTTTTCAATTTTCATTGTGCAAATACAATCATGCAACTGGATGAAAAGCTGTGTAAGCTTTTCTTTTTCATTTTCTTTTAGTTTGGAATCCGTACAGTAATAGGTTACTTCCAGCGGGTTATCATTTGGCATTCCAACCAGTATGGTGTTTAATTTAGTCTGCATATTTGTTTTTTAAATAGTAATCAAATAGCAAACCACCTTGGTACGCTAAATGAAAAAAGTTATCCAGTAAATGGGGATAAGATCGTTGCAGTTTTACAAGACCTGCTAATGCAAAAGCAGAAAATCTGTTTCTGAATTTTGACTTCCTTGCTCTTTATTATGAAGAATAATCTTCATTCATAAAAAACAATTTTTTAAATTCTTATGGAATTAGAAGGATTCATGTATCTAATAACAAAACATAAAACATGGAAGCCAATCACATTTTATCTGCAAATCTCCTCGACATTATTTTTGACGGAAAGAATAAAGATTATGGAGCTTATCAATTGAGAAAAACTTATAACAAAAGAATTTCAATTTCTCTTATCATTAGCATAGGTATAATTGCGATATTGCTTACAGGTTTTGTAATTGCAAATAAATATTCTCCTGAAAATTTATTAGATATTAACGGTCCCGATGTAGTAATTCAGCCGCCGCCACCTGTAGAACCTCCACCACCTTTGCCTCCACCAATTTTACCACCGCCACCTCCGCCAGTTGCTACCATTGCGTTCCCACCACCTGTTATAGTAATTGATGAACTGGTAGTGAAGCCACCGCCGGAGATTCAGGAACTTTTGGATGCCAAAATTGATGTAAAAACAGTTGAAGGAACTAAGGATATTGGTAATATTGCTCCGCCAATAGATGTAATAGGGACACAGGTTGTAGCGGTTCCTGTTAAAAAGAAAAATGATGATACGGTTTTCATTAGTGTAGAGATTGATGCTATGTTTCGTGGCGGCGCAGGCGAATGGACAAAATATGTAAGCAAAGAAATACAAAGAAATAATGATGAATTTACTGAAGCTGATTTTGGTACATGCGTTGTAAAATTTATTGTAGATAAAACAGGGAAAGTAAGCCACGTGGAAGCCACCACAATGAAAGGCTCTAAACTTGCGGAGATTGCAACAAATGCCATAAGGAAAGGGCCGGACTGGATCCCTGCGCAGCAAAACGGAATGTATGTAAATGCTTATCGCATTCAGCCTGTTACCTTAAACAATCCTGATAAATAATAATTTATCACCTGTTGAATCTTTACCTTTTTATAATGTAACGGTAAGGGTTAATTGAAAATATCTGCAACGAGGGGATGGTTCAAACAAAACTCCAATAATTATCCTCTCCATGCAAATTGGTTTCAGGCCAATGATTCATGTCAAAGCCTGGCGCTTTTTCAAGCATCTCCCTCGGTTGATTAAATATGAAAACTTTTTTGGACGTATCCACGTGAAGCAGGCGAAATGGAATTGCAAAATATTTTTCGCCAATGGTGAGAAAACCCCCGAATTCTATTACGAAATATTCGATCTTGCCGGTGGTTATGTCTATCATGATGTCGGCAATTTTCCCCATGTGTTCATCTTTTTCGTTTTGGACTTTCTCGCCAATTATCGACGTAGCGGCAAGGAATTTTAACGGTAGATTGGGATGAGCTCCTTCACGGTTAACACCAGTAAGGTTTTCACTTTGTAATGTATCCATTTCAATTTATTTTTTTTGTTATGAAAACTTTTGATTCAAAAATGTTCTTACAAAAGTCATTCGTTTATTTATTTTATGTTTTGTAGTCTCCAAGAATTGTACCTAATGTGGCGTGGGTGGAAATAGTTTAGATAAAACTTTACTTATTTGGTAGATTTTTTTCGAGGTTTTGGGTTGTTTGACCAAACAATAAAAATTATAGTACATTGTTTGAGGCATTGTTCAATATTTTTGCTGGAGAAGATAAATATTTATAAGGATCTTTCAAATCTATCTGAAAGGTTTTAGATATTAATATTTGGTTTAATTAAACAGAAAAAAAATAAATTTTATGAATTTTAAAGATGCAAACAAAGATGAAATTGAAACTATTATGCAAAATGCATGGACTGCTTTTCATGAATATCGAAAATTCAGTTTGAAACAGCGTGCCGGTTTTATGAAAGAGATTGCCGCTGAGATTGAAGCCTGTGGAGATGGACTTATTCATACAGCTATGCAGGAAACAAATCTTCCTGAGGCACGTTTAAAAAACGAATGTGCAAGAACCATTTTCCAGTTGAAGAATTATGCAGACGCGTGTGAAAAAGGTGAATGGCTGGAAGCACGAATTGATACAGCTTCAGCCGAACAAAATTCAGCTAATCCTGATATAAGAAAAATGCTGGTACCTCTTGGCCCTGTTGTTGTTTTTGGCGCAAGCAATTTTCCTTTTGCTTATTCTACCGCGGGAGGAGATACAGCATGCGCATTTGCAGCGGGTTGCCCTGTAATTGTAAAGGCTCACCCGGCACATGCGCAAACGAGTGAAATTGTAGCGGAAGCAATATTAAAAGCGGCGAACAAACTTGATTTACCGAAAGGCATTTTTGCACACGTTCATGGAAATTCTTTTGAAACCGGGCAGGCACTTGTAATGCATCCTCATACTAAAGCTGTAGGTTTTACAGGGTCCTTGGCAGGAGGAAAGGCTTTGTATGATCTCGCAAATAAACGGGCTGAACCTATCCCGGTATTCGCTGAAATGGGCAGCATCAATCCTGTATTTTTATTGCCTGAAAAATTAAACCAATCAGCGGAAGAGGTTGCTAAAATGTATGCCGGTTCCATTACATTAAGTGTCGGACAGTTTTGTACGAACCCTGGTTTAATTATTGGCGTGGATGGTGATGATCTCAATACGTTTATAAGTGCCCTTGGAAAGGAAATAAAACAATTGTCGCCGGCCACCATGCTTCATCCGGGCATTTATAAAAGTTATGTGGAGAAAAGAGCGAATGCCCTGGCGCAGGAAGACGTGGAGACGGTTTCGGTATCAATGATTGATGCTGTTGAAAACCAGGGCACACCTACCATTGCCTCTGCAAGCGGCGAGGCGTTTTTGAATAATCCTGTTCTTCATAAAGAAGTATTTGGCCCCTATTCAATCGTTATACGGTGTAAGAATATCGACGAAATGCTGGAAGTTGCAAAACATTCCGAAGGGCAGTTAACGTCAACATTTATGGCGACAGAAAATGATATCCGCGATAATGAAGAGCTTGTGGAAGCCGTAAAAAATATTTGCGGAAGATTCATCTTAAATGGAGTTCCAACTGGAGTAGCAGTTTGTCTGAGCATGCAACATGGCGGGCCTTATCCTGCTACGACAGATTCAAGATTTACTTCTGTTGGCGCTGACGGTATCAGGCGTTTTGCGAGACCGCTGGCATTTCAAAACTGGGGAGATTCTTTATTGCCGGATGAATTAAAAAATTCTAATCCCGTGAAAATATGGAGAACGGTGAATAATGAAATGACCCGGGATGCTATAAAAAGTTAAACTGCTTCGTTGACTGTAATTTCAGTTTGTTTTTTTGTCATCTATTCCAGGTTTCAATATTAGATCTTGCCGAAGGAACAACTGAAAAATCGTCAAACGATCCTTCTAAAAATTTGTAGTAAGCAGTTATTGCTATCATTGCTGCATTGTCCGTGCAATATTCAAATGCGGGAATAAATGTTCGCCAGTTTTCTTCTTTGCCCATTTTCTCGAATGCATTTCTCAATCCGCTGTTGGCGCTTACGCCGCCGGCAATACAAATTTCTTTTATACCATATTCCTTCGAAGCTTTTTTTAATTTGTTTAATAAAATTGAAACAATCCTGGATTGAATGGAAGCGCAAATATCAGCAAGATTTTCTTCAACAAAATTTTCATTCATCAATTTTTGATCTCTTATAAAATAAAGGATTGCCGTCTTTAAACCGCTAAAGCTAAAATCCAAACCATCAATTTTAGGCTCCGGAAAAGTATATTTATTTGGATCGCCATCATTTGCATATTTATCAATGAGTGGACCGCCGGGGTAGGGTAGCCCAATAATCTTAGCTGTCTTATCAAATGCTTCGCCTGCGGCATCGTCCCGCGTTTGTCCTATCACTTTTAATTTTAGATAATCGGTACACAATATTATTTGCGTGTGCCCACCGCTTACTGTAAGACATAAAAAAGGAAATGCAGGTTTTGCTTTTTGCAACGAAGAAGATTGTATAAGATTTGCCAGTACATGCCCCTGCATGTGGTCAACCCCTATTAATGGTTTATCAAATGAAAGTGCTAGTGATTTTGCAAAACCTGCACCCACCAATAATGCGCCGAGTAGCCCGGGCGATTGAGTAAAAGCAAATGCGTCTATTTCCTCAAGGGTTATACCGGCCTCTTTTAAAGCCTTATCTACTACTGGTATTATTGCCTGTAAATGTGCCCTTGAAGCCAGTTCCGGCACAACGCCACCATATTGCTCATGAATTTTTTGGCTGAAAATAATGTTACTTAATATGAACCCATCCCTGCACACTGAAGCTGCAGTTTCATCACAGGAAGATTCTATTGCAAGGATGTTGGGCATATTTATTTTTGAACTCTATATTGAATAAATTAATGTAACTTTTTTCTATTCCCTTAAACAGTTCGCTTTAGCATCTTATAATTTATCATCACTTAAGAAAAATACTAAGTAAAATAATTATATAAATAAGCTCAGGAGTTTATAGAAATATTTATTATTACTTTGAGCGAATAGCAACCACAGGATCAAGCCTCGATGCTGTATATGCAGGAATAATACCTGCGAGTATTCCTATAATAATACATATTGAAATTGCAA
>JBDTMP010000211.1:0-3720 GCA_039934215.1 Ginsengibacter sp. | reverse complement strand
TTTTTGACCTTACTGTAAAGGCGGATAATTTCCAGGCAATTAATTCTACCAAAAACGATAATAAGCTTTTTTATGGCAAAATGGTTTTCTCTACAAACCTTACTATTAAAGGAACGCCGATTCAACCCATTGTAACGGGCAGCCTTGCAGTAAATGAAAACACTGATTTTTCAGTAGTTCTTCCTCAATCAGAGCCGGGTGTTGTAAAGCGGGAAGGTATTGTGCGATTTGTCGATTATAGTGCAACCGATGAAGATTCTTTATTCATGGCGCCGTATGATTCCCTGAAAACATCACCACTGCTTGGCTACGATGTATCAGTTAATCTTACTATAAATAGAAACGCAACTTTTAATTTGATTGTGGATCAGGGTAATGGTGATTTTTTAAGATTAAAAGGAGATGGTCAGTTAACTGCCGGAATTGATCCCAGCGGAAAAATAACCTTAGTGGGCTCTTATGAAATTAATGAAGGTTCGTATGATCTATCCTTTAATTTTATAAAACGAAAATTTATTATTCAAAAAGGAAGCCGGATTGTATGGACAGGAGAACCTACAACAGCACAGGTAAATGTAACTGCTATTTATGTTGCCAATACAGCGCCACTTGATCTGGTACAAGGCCAAACTGAAGGAATCGTGAATATGTACAAACAAAAATTACCCTTCGAAGTAAATCTGATCATAAACGGTGAACTTATGAAGCCACAGATTACATTCGATATTACACTTCCCACAAATAAAAATTATAATGTAGACAATGCTGTAACAGATGTTGTTCAAACCAAACTTAATCAACTGCGCCAGGAGCCGGCAGAAATGAATAAGCAGGTTTTCGCTTTATTACTCTTAAATCGTTTTGTAAGTCAAAATCCATTTGATAATAGCAGTGGCGGCTCACTTGATGCAAACACTTTTGCGAGGCAAAGTGTGAGCAGGTTGCTCACCGAACAGTTGAATCAGCTTACAGAAGGGCTTATCGAAGGTGTAGATATAAATTTTGACCTTGCAACTACTCAGGATTATACAACGGGCTCCCAACAAAACCGAACAGATTTTAATGTGGGGATTACCAAGCGGCTCCTCAATGACCGTTTAACCGTCACCGTTGGAAACGATTTTCAATTGGAAGGGCCAAGGCCAACCAAAGGTCAACAAAATGCTGTAGCGGGGAATATTGCCATTGATTACAAATTAAGTAAAGATGGAACCTACATGCTAAGGGCATACCGTAAAAACGATTACACAGGAACTCTTGATGGCTATGTAATTGAAACTGGTATTGGCTTTATCATTACGGTAGATTATAATAAATTCAAAGATATTTTCTTAAGTGCTGCACAAAAAAGGAAAAAAAGAGAAATAAGAAAACAAAATAAGGAAGGTAAAAAAGCTGCTGATGCTGCAGACATTAACCAACAAACAAGCCTGATCTCTCCTGCAAAAGAAAATCAATGATGAATAAAAGGTTTAAAGAAATTATTTATTTTATTGCGTTGATTACTACTGTGTTTTTTACATCCTGTAATTCTACGAAACTCGTTCCTAAAGGAGATGCTTTATATACCGGCGCAACGGTTAAAGTGAAAGATAGTACGCTTTCAAAAAAAGAAAAAAACTCAATAGTTGATCAAACCGAACATTTGCCAAGGCCTAAGCCTAACTTCAAATTCTTAGGCCTTCCTATAAAGCTATTTTTTTATAACCTTGCAGGTGATCCAAAAAAGAAAGGATTCATAAGAAAGTTTATTAGAAAGCTTGGTGAACCGCCTGTATTGCTCAGCTCTGTAGACCTTGATTACAATGTGAAAGTGCTACGGAACTACCTGGAAAATATTGGATATTTCCATGCAGACGCAAACGGAGATACTACGGTAAAAAGGAAAAAGGCGAGTGCAACATATACGCTGGAACCAGGTCCGCTTTATACTATTAACGAAGTGAATTTTGTAACAGACAGTACAGCGCTGGGCAGAGCAATACAGGCAACAAAATCAAAATCAATCCTTCATTCAGGCGATGCCTTTAACCTCGAAGTAGTGAAGGGTGAACGGTTAAGGATAGACGCAATTTTAAAAGAAGAAGGCTATTATTATTTTAGCCCGGAGATATTGTTAATAGATGCTGATAGCACTATAGGTAATAATAAAGTCAATATGTATTTGCAGGTTAAAAAAGGCACGCCCGCCGTAGCGAAAAAACCATACATAATTGATGACGTATTTATTTATCCCAATTACAGGTTGAATAGTTCTTCTGCAGATACCAGCAAAGCCAATGAAGATTTTTACAAAGGATATTATATAATTGATCCGCGTAAAAAATTTAAACCAAAATTATTCCCCAGGATATTACGCTTTGATTCCGGTGACGTATATAACCGGAATGATCATAACCTGACGCTCAGCAGGCTCATCAGCCTGAATGTTTTCAAATTTGTAAACAATCGTTTTGAGCTTTCACCCAATAGCGAAGGCGATACCGGCAGGCTTAATACTTATTATTACCTGACGCCAATGCCCAGGAAATCTTTGCGTGGCGAAATTTCCGGCAATACAAAGACGAACGGTTATGTAGGTTCATTGATTACGCTAACTTTTAAAAACCGAAATACCTTTCGTGGGGCAGAGCAACTGGACATACACGGTAACATAGGAACAGAAGTTCAATCGAGCGGAAGGCAAAGTGGGTTTAATACATACAGGTTTGGCGGCGGAGTTACTTTTGGTATTCCAAAATTTGTGGTTCCGTTTTTCAGGTTCAATACAACAAGCGCTTATGTGCCTAAAACAAAAATTGACCTTAGCTACGATCTTTTAAACAGGCGAAAATTATATACGCTCAACTCATTTCTTGCCCAGTTAGGTTATGTGTGGAAACCTGCCCTGACAAAGCAACATGAGTTCAATCCTATTTCAATTAATTATGTTCAGGCGCTTAATGTTACCCAGTTATATCGTGATAGCTTAAAAACCGATTTTACACTCAGGCATGCGATTGACACGCAATTTATTATTGGATCAAATTATGCTTTTACATGGGACCCCCTTGTAAATAATCCTACGGGAACCGGCTTTTATTTTAATGGGCTTACCGACCTTTCAGGAAATGTTGCAGGCCTGCTGATACCATCTTCAGGCAAAGGACAACAAAAAAGAATTTTTAACGCACCTATTTCCCAATACATAAAATTGCAATCTGATTTAAGATATTATTATGCGTTCAGCCAAAAAGCAAGATTGGCCAACCGTCTTATTTTAGGATTTGGTTATCCTTATGGCAGCTCGGGAGAATTGCCATTTATAAAACAATTCTTCATAGGAGGAAATAATAGCATTCGTGCATTTCGAAGCCGCTCGATTGGCCCTGGTACTTATAGAAATCCAAAGTATGACAGCAGCAGATTCTTACCCGACCAATCGGGTGATATAAAGCTGGAGATGAATACAGAATTGCGTTTGAAAATAAACAATATACTTGAGGGCGCTGTTTTTGTTGATGCGGGAAATATATGGCTATATAACAAGGACACAACCACTACTCAAGGCGTGCCAGGTGTGCCTGGAAGGCCAGGCGCTGAATTTTCAAAAAATTTTTTAAATGAGCTTGCTGTTGGCACCGGTATTGGCTTACGAATTAATCTCCAAATACTCTTACTTCGCATTGATATTGCTACACCACTTCGAAAGCCTTACTTACCCGCCGGCCAACGATGGGT
>JBDTMP010000210.1:0-4699 GCA_039934215.1 Ginsengibacter sp. | reverse complement strand
GCCGGTTTCATTACTGATATCCACATGGAAAGCTATCACCGCTTTGTACCGGAAGCAGATGTTGTAGCGGTATATGCAAGAAAAAAAGAAAAGGCGAAAGCCTTTGCAGAAAAATATCATATTTCAAAATGGTATGATGACCTTGATGACATCCTTCAAAATTCAGGATGTGAAGTTGTTGATATTTGTTTGCCTAATTATCTTCATGCCGAAGCCGTTCTTAAAGCTGCGGCCGCAGGAAAACATATTATTATTGAAAAGCCTTTGGCAGTGACACTTGAGCAGGCCGATGAAATGATTGCGGCTTGTAAAAAAGCAGGAGTGAAACTTATGTATGCTGAAGAACTTTGTTTCGCCCCAAAATATGAAAGAGTAAGGCAGCTCGTAAATGAAGGAGCCATAGGTGAAATTTATATGTTGAAACAAGCCGAAAAACATTCAGGCCCGCACTCTGATTGGTTCTACGATATAAATCTTGCGGGAGGCGGTGTGTTAATGGACATGGGCTGTCACGCCATCGGGTGGTTCCGGTGGATGCTCAAAAATGCAAAAGCTAAAAGTGTATATGCAACCATGTCCACCGTTTTGCATGCCGGAAGAACCAAAGCAGAAGACAATTCAGTTGTGATCATTGAGTTTGAAAATGGTGTAACAGCCGTCGCAGAAAATAGCTGGGCGAAACACGGCGGTATGGATGACAAAAGCGAGGTGTATGGAACAGGAGGCGTTATATACGCCGATCTCTTTATGGGAAATGCAGCCATATCTTACAGCAAAAATGGATACGGCTATGCAATGGAAAAGGCTGATACAACTGTGGGCTGGAGCTTTACCGTTTTTGAAGAAGCATTCAACCAGGGTTATCCTCATGAGTTAAAACATTTCATTGAATGCGTGCAGCAGGATCGTGAGCCAGTTGTAACCGGTGAAGATGGAAGAGCGGTTCTCGAAATTATCTATGCGGCGTATGCCTCTGCCGCAGAAGGTAAAAAAATATTGCTCCCATTTGCACCAAAGGTTTCAAAACCTATTGATCTATGGTTAGGAACTTCAGAAAGCATGTAGCTTTAAAAATTTCTAACTAATGCACAAGTAGATTAAGGCATTAAGAAAAATATTTTGTTACATCATATGCGGCTTTATCTGAAAAAAATAACAACATTTAAAAAAAAAATATGAAACTAATAATTGGTAATAGTTACGAAGAGATGTCGCGTAAAGCAGTGAACGATCTGCTGGAAATTTTGCACCCAACAAAAAACCCTTTACTCTGTACGGCATCCGGTGATTCACCAAAGGGCATGTACAAAGAATTAATAAAGCAGGTAAAAGAAAAAAATATTGACATTTCCTCATGGAAATTTTTAAGCCTCGATGAATGGGCCGGCATGAATGGAAATGATGAAGGTAGTTGCCGGTTTCATTTAAATAATGATTTGTTTGAGCCCCTCAATGTTTCGGAAACTAATATTATATTTTTTGATGGAAGAGCTACGGATACCGGGGCAGAATGTGATCGTATCGAAAATTATATTAAGAACCACGGTAACATTGATGTAGCGATAGTGGGCCTTGGCACTAATGGCCATGTAGGAATGAATGAACCGGGTACACCTGCAACCTCACGTACACATGTAGCCGAAATAGACAGCACCACCCAGGCCGTGGGGCAGAAATATTTTAAAAATGAACAAAAGCTTACACACGGGATTACATTAGGACTGGCGACGCTTATGGAAGTAAAACATATCATTTTACTTGTAAGCGGAAGCAGGAAGGCGGAGATAGTGCAAAAAATTTTAGAAGAAGAAATATCTGAACAATTACCTGCAAGTATTTTACGCCGTCATAAAAACTTTAGTGTTTATTTAGATAAAGATGCTTCCGCTCATTTACAAAAGAAATAAGTATGGAAAAAAAATCTGTTTTAGGGATTGATATGGGTGGCACAAATATCCGTGCCGGATTGGTAAATGAAAATGTTTTATCTAATATAATTTCAAAAAAAATAAATGCACAGGCGCCGGCGGAAGAAGTGCGTGACGAATTGTTTTCATTCACCGATGATTTAATTAATGGTTCTATAACAGCTATAGGTATTGGCGTTCCGGGGTTGATGGATGAAGAAACAGAAATGGTATTGGATGTGATGAATATCCCTTCGTGGAAAAAAGTGCCCCTAAAAAAGTGGATGGAGGAGCGCTATAAAATACCAGTCGTAATAAATAACGATGCCAACTGCTTTGCCCTGGGAGAATTTTATTTTGGAAAAGGAAAAGGGCGCAGTTCTATGATTGGCCTAACCGTTGGAACCGGTCTCGGGTCAGGAATTATTATTAATAAAAAATTATATGCAGGTAAAAACGGCGGTGCAGGCGAATTTGGAATGATTAAATATTTGGATAAATATTATGAATACTATGCAAGCGGCCAGTTTTTTAAAAATGTATATAACATAGACGGAGAAGTTGTTTTTAAAAATGCAAAAGAAGGAAATACGGATGCTATGAAAATGTATGAGGAAATGGGAATTCATTTTGGCAATGCAATTTTAATGATTCTATTTGCACTGGATATTGAAATGATAATTCTTGGCGGCTCTGTACGGCATGCTTTCCCGTTCTTTAAAAAAGCGATGTGGGATCAGATTCATACGTTTCCTTTTACAAGAGCATTAGAACATTTGAAAATTGAGATTTCGGAATTGGAGAACGCGGGGATTTTAGGGGCTGCAGCCCTATATTATGATTTTACTAATGGTTGAAATCATAATTAATTTAACGACAGTTATGGCTAATAATTTTTCGTTCATTACTTTTTTAAAAAAGATTTCCTTTGCTTTTATTATTTAGATAAATATTTCTAATTTATTTTTTTATTCATAATATTTATTTTTAAAAAGTGATGCATAATATTTTTATACAAAACAGGGAGACCAATGAATAATTCTTTCGATGACCAGGTTGCTGTTATAACAGGAGCCGCTTCAGGACTGGGTTTAGCCATAGCAAAAAAATTATCATCTGAGGGAATAAAACTTGCATTACTTGATAAAAAATTTAGTTTGTCCATTGCTGACCACGTAGATCTTAAAAATGGATCGGAAAATTATGAAGTCAATGTTACAGATGAAACGGCAGTAAAAAACTGCATAGCAGCCATTGAAAAAAAATACGGCAGGATAGATATACTTATTAATAGCGCCGGGATCACAGGCATTACCAATATTAAAACGCACGAAACTTCTACAGAAGATTTGAGGAATGTTTTTGAAGTGAATTTTATGGGATCCTATTTTACTTCAAAGTATGCAATACCTGTGATGTTGAAACAGAATTATGGCCGCGTTTTACATATTGCTTCTATTGCGGGGAAAGAAGGTAACGCTGGTATGCTTGCTTATTCCGCATCCAAAGCCGCGGTAATAGGAATGGCTAAGGTACAGGGAAAGGAGTATGCGGAAACAGGTATCACGATAAACGCCCTGGCGCCGGCCGTTATCAAAACTGCGCTTGTGAATAATATGCCTGGAGAACAGGTGCGATATATGACCGACAAAATTCCGATGAAGCGCTGCGGAACATTGGATGAACTTGCTAACGTAATAACCTATATTGTTTCCCCATCGAATAGCTTTACGACCGGCTTTACTTTCGATCTTTCAGGAGGAAGAGCAACTTATTAAAAGCATAAGTCCCATTTCAAAATATTAATTAATGGCAAAAAAAATAAAAACAATTGATGTGAACGTGGGCGTGGTAGGCCTCGGCCTGATGGGATGCAGTATTACTACCTGTTTACTTATTGCCGGCCATGGTGTAATAGCGGTTGCACCTATTGAAGGAGATCTTATCCACGCTGAAAAAAGAATACGACATCATTTATCTATGTCAAGGCAGGAAGGTTTAGCGAACCATTCGCCCGGTTATTATTTAAAGAAGCTCCGCATCACCCGGGACTACGCCTTGCTGAAAGATTGCAAACTGGTAATAGAATGTACGCTTGAAAATATAGACATCAAAAAAACCGTGTATGGAAAAATTGAAAAGGTAATTGATAAAGATGCGTTACTTACAAGCAACACGTCAGCTATTCCAATCAGCATACTTCAAAAAGAAACTAAATATCCAAAGCGCTTTTTTGGGCTACATTGGGCTGAACCATCCCACACCACACGTTTCCTGGAAATTATTTGCGGAGACTTGAGTGATATTTCAAAGGGCGAATATTTGTATGAACTTTCACATCAATGGGGCAAGGAACCCACGCTGGTTCGTAAAGACATCAGGGGATTTATAACTAACAGGCTTATGTATGCGCTATATCGTGAAGCATTTTATCTCGTTGAAAACGGGTACGCCACTATAGAGGATGTTGACAGAGCTTGTAGAAATAACGCAGGGTATTGGATGACGCTCGTGGGTATATTCAGGTGGATGGACCTTACAGGAGTGCCTGCATATCATAATGTAATGAAAGATCTTTTTCCAACACTTTCTAACACAACGGAAATTCCCAAGTTAATCGACGACATAGTAAAAGATGGTGGAAAAGGAGTTGCAAATGCAAAAGGCTTTTACGAATACACTGACGAAGAAGCAAAACTTTGGGAAGAAACCTTTACAGAGTTCAGTTATGAAATACGAAAGCTCGCTCTAAAATATCCTGCAGATATTGTAAAGAAAAAGTTGAAAAATAA
>JBDTMP010000209.1:0-4113 GCA_039934215.1 Ginsengibacter sp. | reverse complement strand
CGAAACACAGAAACCATTTTTTTGCAGGCATACTTTTATATAATTATGTTTTTTAGTTGTAGAAAATGATGAGGCCAAGATTGTTCATCAATGATTGCTTTTTTACAAATACTATCAATTCCATTTTTTCAAAAGCTCTTTTCCCTCAGATTTAAATTTTTGATCATCCTGTGTTTTATCTGGCAGTTTGCTCATCATGGCGAGATTTTGCCTGGCCATGGCTTCTTCATCCTTTTTCTTGTATGCTTTTGCCAGAGAAAGATAATTTAACACGAAACCGGGATTTAATGATTTGGATTTTTCAAGACACTTTATTGCATCATCTATTTGTGCTTCCGGAAGAGCTCCAAAAAAAACTTTAACTGCTGTTCTTTCAAAATAATTTAATGAGCTTACCTCATAATACCATTTGCCAAGAATGTACCATGCTTTGTAATTTTGAGGATCATATTTTAGTGAAAGATCAGCGAAACGCTTAACATCTTTCACTGCCATAATTTTTTCTTTACCGCCCTTTTCAATTGCTTCTCTGCCCATCACGAGTGCCATCACAAAATTTGCTTCTGAATTAAGAGGATCCAGTTTTAACGCAGTTCGGGCATATGTTTTTGCTGCCGAAAAATAATCTCCTTGTTTTGTTTTATTATTCTTAAATCTTGCGCCTATTCTGCTGCAAAGCTCGCTGGCCTTACATATCGCATAAATATTATTGGGTTGGGTTTTTAATGCTTCCTGATATTTTATGATAGCCTGTTCATCATTCATAGCATTTTCATACTGCTCTGCCAGGTTAATGTATGAGTTTGCATCCTGTGCCCGTAAGAATTGGGAAAAGAGAATAAGAAATGAGAAAAAAAATATTTTTATAGTTGAACTAATAATCATTTTCATATGTACGGATATTAGCGATCAAAATTCCTTTCGATAGCCCACGGCTGCGGAGCCTTCTATGCCCTCGATTGGAGGATGCATTTTCTTTATCGAAATATTTATGGATCTTAATTGCGGGAAATGTTCATGTATTTCATTCCCGATTTCCATTAAGATGGTTTCAAGAAGAGGTGTGGCTATTTCCATTCTTTTTTTTATGATCCTGTATAGTTCTGCATAGCTTATTGTCTCGTGAATGGATGTAATTACATGAGTATTTTCGTGAAATTCTACAGAAGCGTCAATTACATAATCATTCCCAAGAATTTTTTCTTCCTCATGAATACCGTGAAAGGAATTGAATTTTAATTGATGTAATTGAACTTTGATCATAATCTTTTGAAAAACCTATAAAAGATTTATTAAGCACGGGGCTTTTCATCTTCACTTATTGGAACCATTATTTTATCAGAAGGCACAGGATGCTCGAGTATACTTAGATATCTTTCAGCATCAAGGGCGGCCATACATCCAGTGCCAGCCGCTGTCACGGCCTGGCGGTATATTTTATCCTGCAGATCGCCGGCTGCAAATACGCCTTCGATATTAGTTTTGGTAGAACCCGGGATTACTTTTACATACCCGTTTTCATCCATATCGAGCCAACCTTTTAAAATATCAGAATTTGGGTTGTGGCCAATGGCAACAAAATAGGCGCTTACAGGGATGACTTCTTTGTCTCCCGTTTTATTATTTTTTATTCTTACGGAATCCACTTTTTCTTCACCTAATATTTCATCTATCTCTGTATTCCAGTAAACTTTAATGTTGGAGGTATTCAATACTCTTTGCTGCATGATTTTGCTGGCACGCATTTCATCTTTTCTTACAAACATGTGGACGAAATTACAAATCTTACTCAGATACAGCGCTTCCTCGGTCGCGGTATCTCCCGCACCAACAATACAAACATCCTTTCCTTTAAAGAAAAAACCATCGCATACTGCACAAGCGCTTACACCATGGCCATTGAGTCGCTGTTCGCTTTCAATGCCAAGCCATTTGGCGCTGGCGCCCGTTGCAAGGATCACGGTATCTGCCTGGATCCATATTTCTTCATCTATCTGCACTTTTAAAGGGCATGCTGAAAAATCCACCTCGGTAGCCAAACCATAGCGTATATCAGTACCCATTCTCCTGGCCTGGGATTCGAAATCCACCATCATATCAGGGCCTTGTACACCATTTGCATAACCCGGGTAATTTTCTACTTCGGTAGTAATCGTTAACTGGCCGCCCGGCTGAATTCCCTGGTATAATACAGGCTTAAGATTAGCCCTGGCAGCATAGATTGCTGCAGTATAGCCTGCAGGACCTGAGCCGATAATAAGGCAATGCACGTGTTCGTTTTTTGTATCCATACTTTTTGTATTTTCAAATTTAGTGATTTTGAACATTGAAAATCTTCTATAGAAGGTATAGAAAAGCTAAATATTTTATTTGGGAATAATAAGTGTTTTAAATGAAGAGGAATATCCGCAAAAAGCTCCCAACGCTCCATTAGTTAGGTTTCCCAAAACTTTATTGGGTGAAGCAAAAGGGTTACCGATACTCTGATACGCAAATTCCATGGTAAGCCAAAACTGGTAGGTTGACCGGTCAATATTACTAAGTTTCAAGGTAATGGTATCGCCATGGTGAAAGAAATTATCATCAAAAGGCACCGGGTCATTGCGATCAATACCGGGGTCAAGCCTCAGATCATAAGTAGTGCCATCAATAAGCTGGTCATCAAATACTGATTGAATACCCGGCAAATATGGTCCGTTATTTTGCTTTGTAAAATAACGTATATAATTTCCAAGTCCTTTCGGATCCGTGGCTTTTACAAACACGATAACTTTGGAAGAATCTGTTGTGAATGGTGCTGGCTTCCACCAGAGGGAATCTGCTTTTTTACTTAGCGGGGGAATAGTGGTACTTGCATCATACTCCACCCCTTTAGAAATTATTTTCAAATCATATTTCGTATCTGTCTGGCCAATAAAAGCACTTTGTAAGTTAGATGTATCAATAGAATAATAATAGATACGGTTACCACCGGATGAATCAATAAAATATTCTTTGAGTTGCTGAGTCATGTTTCCCGCGGAAACATAAACCTCGGCATCGTGTACAAAGATTCCTGCTAAAAGATCAGGCGTGATCTTGCTGAAGTAATCGAAACTATTGGATAATACTACAAATGGCGGCTGGCCGTTTTCAATGGATGCATCGACGACAAGTAAATCAGGGGCTTCTTTTAGGGTAAAATTTAAATTCTTTTCGCACGATAATAGTAGCACGGCACAGAACAAAAACAAATAAGGTTTCATATGGTATGCAAAATTAGATAAAACTGCAACGGTGAATTTTAAAGTTACAAACTTATAAAATTGACCTTGCTTCAACTTTCCCTCTTCTTCAAAACATGGAATTAATTAGAAAAATAAAAAAGGCTGCCCGGTAAGAACAGCCTTGTGAATTTAATTGATAAATTTTAACCCAAATATGCTTTAAGTGCGCTGCTATATCGTGCCTTTTGTAGACGCTTGATAGCTCTTTCTTTTATCTGGCGTATGCGTTCCTTTGTAAGATCGTATTTCTGTCCTATTTGTTCAATGGTAACGCCGTTCTCTCCTTCAAGGCCAAAATATGCGTTTACAATTTCAGCTTCGCGGGGACTTAACGATTTTAATACACGACGAATTTCATTTTTTAATGAATCGTGCATCACATCTTCGTCAGTTTCGCCCGGACCTTTTAAAAGGTCTCCCATAGCAACGTCCTCAGCCTCATGCACGGGTGCATCAAGAGAAGTATGGCGGGTATTGCTTTGAAAAATATTGTTAATTTCTGTTTCGCTCATCTCAAGAATTTCAGAAAGCTCTTCTGTGGAAGGTTCTCTTTCATGTTCCTGTTCAAAAGCCATATAGGCTTTGTTAGCTTTATTATAGGTGCCAATTTTGTTTTGAGGCAGGCGGACTAATCTGCCCTGCTCTGCCAACGCTTGTAATATGGATTGGCGAATCCACCATACAGCGTATGAAATAAATTTGAAACCTTTGGTTTCATCAAAGCGTTGTGCCGCTTTTATTAAGCCGAGGTTGCCCTCGTTAATAAGATCGCTCAATGATAATCCCTGGTGCTGATACTGTTTTGCAACTGAAACTACGAAACGTAGGTTGGCTGTTGTGAGACGCT
>JBDTMP010000208.1:0-8302 GCA_039934215.1 Ginsengibacter sp. | reverse complement strand
ATATGAATTTAACAGACACTTAAAAAATAAAAATTTTGATTGGCGTTTGCAAAATAGAAAGATTTGAAATATCATTCGAACGTAATTTAAAAAGGCAAAAATAATCCCGCATTTTTAAACCAGATTTTCCAGTAAATCATGTTTCAATAAGTGAACGACACCCGTTTCCAAATAAAAAAAAATTATAATCAGCATGAGATTTTTTTCTTCTTTAACTGCTAAATCAAAATAATTGCACTTCCGGAACGTTATTTAATCATTCAGTAATACCCCTAACAAATATTTATGAAAAATCTCCTTAGCCTGATCTTTATTTTGTCAACCTTAAGCACAGAAGCCCAAAATAAAATTTCCCGCATTAAAATCGTACCAGCTGTTAATTCAGAAATTGAAAAAGTCGCCCGGGATTACTATGATCACTTTGATAATATTAAAGGTGAAAAAATTTCTGAAACAGAAAATATTATAGAATATTCAAGCAAAATAAATCCGCCGGGAGCACTGGAAAGTACCATAATGCAAATCAAAAGCCTGGAAAATTCTTATAGCTGGCAGGCATTAATGCTCGATACCGAAGACTACAACGAGGCGATATCAAAATATAAGCAATTATACCGGCAGCTCAATGGCACAAAGCTTTCGTTGAATGACGGCAAAAGTTATAAGTTGAAAGGCATCTATGATGCCCCGGACGAAGCAAGAGGCTTTGCTTCAACTTTACTCGGATTGGATGCGGCCAGTAATGGAATGGATCAATTTAAAATTGAAATAGCACTTAATTATGCCATGCCGGAATGGAGCGTTAAAATTTATATATATGAAAAAGAAGATGATGAAGATATACGGCCTACAGTTAATATTGACTATTGAAAATTTTTCATCCTCCTTCAAGTTGCTATTTCTTCAACCGCTCATAATATTCAACGCCTATTGACCCATCAGCATTAGTAAGGGTTTGCTTATATTTATCTGTGCCATCCATTTCTATAGCAATATCAAAAGAATTACCGGCTATGATTGAGTAAGTAGAATTAAGATCCGTTTCTTTTATTTGCGTATCGTTATTCATTACAAAAGTTCCAAAGCCGATACCCGTGTGATTTTTTGAAGTGGAATCCTTTACCGTATGCCCAAACATAAAGTACCCTGCAAAATATGCTTTGTACTGCGTTCTGTTATTTAATATAGTGTCCCCGCCAACTATATTAAAAGATTTTGTTTCTTTCCAAACGCCATCCAACTTGGTTTTGGCCGATGTTCCTACTGTTTGGTATTCTTCCGTAAGTTTATTTTTTTGGCTTTGTATTAAAATTTCAGGAATAACCTGGGTGTACCCATCTTGATTTTTTTCTATGTCCAGTTTATAGATATTAGGTGTTCCAATGACTGTATCTGAAGAACTATAGATTACATTTTCGGTTACTGTTCCTTTATCTGTTGTATAAGAACCTACGCCAAAAGCAGAAACCGAATCCTGCGGATTCACCTGCGCGTACATAAAAAAATCGTCAGTAAAAATTTTAAGTTGCTTAAGGGCGTTTAGCTTGGTATCTTTCGTCCCGTCATTTAATGTTTGCGATTGCATTAAATAAGTACCTGGCATATCGGGAGTTTCCGTAGTGTTGGCACAACTAAATAGGGTTACGACTAAAAAACATAATATTATACTTTTCATAATTTTAAGTTTTAATCTGTATTCAAATTAAAAAAAAAAATTGGTAAGGCCAATTATAAAATTTATTTATGTTCAACCACGGATAAATCAGTGCAGTAAATGAAGAGTCTTCTCTTTTCTGAAAAACATATTTCTGTGAAGAATTTTTACTGTGTCTTTTGTATCTGCCACTAAAAATTATACTGATTATCCGACTTATTTATCCGAGGGATATCCTTTGTCGATCCAATCTGTTTTAAGATTATGGGGCAAATTAAGCAAGTGATAATTGGTAAAGCGCTGGCTTTTCAAAAAAGCTATGGCAGGACGTACATTGGGACAATGATCAAAAGGGCAGCAACCACAGTACACGATAATATTTGCCGATTTTGAAAGCTTGTTTACCTGTTCTTTAAATTGTTTCATATTTTGTTCATCGTTCACCATTCCGATATCGATGGAATTGGGAATAATAGCGCCGGGACCTATGCTGAATATTACGGGCAACTCTTTATTTGAATCAATTGCAACTGCCAGGGTTGAAGGTTCCACCAGTTGATCTTTAGTCCAGTTTTCAGGATTTTGCGCAATAGTATTTTTACAGGAAATTATCAGAAATAAAAAAATACAGCAATTAGTAAAAGAGAGTGTTTTCATACACACAAAGATATATTTAGAAAGAATTAAAATAAAAAAATAAAAAATGAGAATAAGAAGCACTCATTCTCTTTTGTGAATACCGGCTGCCTACATAAAATCATAATCGAGCACACGGCGTAAATATTTTTTATCCTGGATGATCCATGTTACTTCGTAATTGCCTGTATTGTCCTTAGAAAAAATATACAGGTAAATTCTATGTCCATCTTTTGAGCGATAAATTCCATTCCTGGAGCGTTGCACTCCTTTATCGTTATAGGTGAAGTTTATATTATAAAGATCAAAATACGCTGCGGGAGGTATGTAAACAGTATCATTGTTAATAGTTATAATTACACTGCTGATATATTTGAATGGCATCTTTCCGTAGCCGCCATAATATGTTTTTTTATCAATTCTCGTAATGTATTTTTCATCATAAATAAATTTATGTTTTGCCGGGTCGAAAGGCATAGTAGAAATGGTGGCTTTAATACCATCGCCCTCAAAAGTCATGTAGTCGGAACCGAATGAAGTGAACGGAATCTTCTGGGATTCTTCTTTTCCCACGCTTTCTCCAATGCCAGCCAAAGTGAAAGTTGCAAGATTGCTGCGAATATCATCTTTCGGAAGCTTCGCAAAAGATTCAGTTTTTCTGCGGGTATCCTGGTACTCGAGCTCAATTTGCGCAATACAAATAGTGCCGTATAAAATTCCTATCACGATAAAAAAAAATTTCATAACTTCTATTTCTGTGAACTTTAAAAGTAAAATAAGGAAGGTTAAGGAAAATAAAAATTATTAATAAAGCCACTTTTTGCTTATCTATTTTTTATTTGGTGCATCAAAAAATTGATCCACTTTTTTATTAAATTCCTCTTTATGTTCCGCCAGGGTAGCGTGGCCGGAATTAGGAACGATCCACAATTGGGCACCGGGAATATTTTTCGAAATCAATTGTGTATGTGCCATGCTTATTATATCGTGATCACCACAGATGATCAACGCCGGGCATTGGATGAGATGAAGTGATTCTAATGAAATATTTGGCTGTTGCCAATCAAGCAAAAATAATTTCCACTCATTTTTTTCTTTCGCTGTTGTCGCTTTTATATTTTTTAAAGAATCGTATGTCTCTTTTTCCTCCATCCATGCAGATGGAATCAGGGCGGTTGAATCAGGCCATAAATTTGCACCGGTCGCCGCAAGTTTTATAACTTTTCCGGGATGCCTCATCGCAAGAAGTAAAGTATTGATGCCTCCATCGCTCCATCCTATAACATAAGCGGAGTCTATATGCAATGCATCCAGCAAAGCTGCCTCATCATCGGCCATCATTTCAAAACTTAAAGAATCTGCTTCATCGCTGGTTTTCCCCTGTGCCCTGCTATCGGCGACTATCACTTTATATTTTTTTGAGAAGTAAGGAATATTGTTTGAAAAACTGCCTATACTCCCACCATTGCCATGTATCATAAGCAACGGAGCACCACTTCCATATATTTCGCAATACATTTTTATGCCACGAATGTTATAATATTTTCCTGCTTCAGCATTATCGCCATAAGATATTTTTTTACTCCTGCAGCAAAGAGAAAGAATACTTGCCAGCGCAATAGAAAAGAAAAAGAATATTTTTTTCATACTTAAAAACCGCACATTAAAGGCTTTAAAAGATTCCAATTGCTAATTGGTTAGGCGAAATAATTTTGGGAAGCATACGCCTGTCATTCACGTATTTGCCGGGTATATTTATGAGCCATGGCCAGCAAGTCGCTAATTTCAAAAGGCTTTAAAATAAAATCTTCTGCGCCACATTCGAAAGCAATTTCTTTTGTATCCCTGTTTGCTGAAAACATAACGACAGGAATATTGGTGGTTGAAGGATCGGCTTTTAATTCTTTGCAGATTATTTTACCATCCATTCCGGACATCCAGATATCAAGAAAAATCAGATCGGGCTTTTTTTGACACAAGGCTTTTATTTTTCTTCCATCCATAGTTGTTATCACTTCATAGCCGTCATCTTCAAGTAAAATTTGCATAACATCCACGATACCAGGATCATCATCGGCAACTAAAATTTTTTTCATGATGTATCAGTTATTATTCTAGTAAAACTTCTTTTTCGAACTAAGTTGTGCTTGTAAGTTAGCTCAAAAGAAAATGCATACTCATCAATTACATAAAACGGATTTACAGGTTCAAAAAATTGTCTGCACATAATATATATATATTTATTTATTGCTTGCCTTCTTTATCCCCTTTCAAATAATTCCCGGTTACTCTCTGGTAGGCATCGGATGTATTTCTTCCTGCAAAACCATCGGCCCTCAATTGCTGACCTACACTATTTAATAATTTCTGAAGTTGTTCTGCATTGAGATGATAGTTTTTGGGATCATACGCAACTCCATCTCCCAGGCTTTTAATTTGGGAGATCCTGTCTATTTCTCCTGCAACCGCAATTTGTAATTCACTCATTCGGCGAAGAATAACGGCTGTGCCCACTTGTGAAGAAACAGCGTTGGGATCGAAAACTCCATCTTTCACAAACTTGCCCCTGGAATATTGATTACAACAACTCCACAGGTAAGGCGAATTAATATTTTTTTTGCGATATCCAAATCCATTATATTTTTCAAAGCAGTACAACATTCCGCCAATGCTCCAATCAGCCCATCGTGTAAAACCTTCAACATTTAAAGCGTCTATAGCACTATCAAAAAAAGTAAATGGAGGATTTCCTTTTTTGGGATTTCCTTTCGGAACCTGCACAGTGCGTGCCGTGATCGGATCTCCATTATGTAAATGCTTGTTGAAATTGCAACTACATTCCATATTATGTATGATTCCAATAAAGTACCATGGAACACCTGTGGCTGCCGAAATCGCTTCGTAGACTTCTTTTCCGGCAGCAATAGTTTGAACACATTTATTCAATACAGGATATTTTCCCTCTTTGATGATACAGGTATCAAAAAGACGCTGATATTCATTTGTGAGAGATTCAGATAGTGCAGGCATTGCAGTTAATTTTAAAATAAAAAAAAAATTGAATCTTTTAGAGGCGGGCAACTATTTATACATAAACGGGATTGCTCATCGTCCATGTAAAATGGTTCTCTTTGTTACGACAAGTTACTGTCTTTTAATTACTTTATTCAAAGGCAAATAGATTTAAAACTAAAAAAAAATATATCAATTTTTACTCAAAAGGATCTAATAAAATTTCATCATTATTTTTCCTTCCTGAATTTTTTAAACAGATCTGTCTTAAACTGGATATTTCCATCAGGGCCTGGCCGGCCCCGTAAATAAATACTGGCGCCTGCTTTTTTATCCACGCCTTTATTTTCCAACCTAAAATCTGCATTGCGTTTTTTTAAATTTCTCAAAGGCACCTGTATGCTCATATCAGTATTACCTCTCATGCTGTATACACCTTCTACAAATAAGGATAGAACACTCGATTCTATTTCCATGCGGTTGATCTTTACTTCCTGGTTTGAAATTTCCAAACGATCTTTCAACTCCGCGAATTGTATATTTTCAAAATCACGGTTCTTAAATAAAAAGCTTTGCAATTTTTTTACCGGTTCAAAATTATTGAGCGCCCCATTCTTTAATGAAAAATCCACGACGCTCCGAATACTGTTTGGGTATGCTTTACCGTTATCATCAATTCCGAGTGTCGCATTCACTTTTGCGCTTAACCTGCCGGATAAATTCTGTGCAGAAATGCCATCCTGCCCAAAATTATTGAACTCCGTAAAAACCCTCTTTACATCTACATTATCCAATGACACATTCACCTTTGCCTGGTGATAATTTGTTGTTTGCGATACAAGCGATCCGCTAAGCTGCATCCGGCCCCCGGCCTGGTCCATGCTCAGATTGTTGATGAGATAACTATCCTGTAATAAGGAAACATTCGCCGCTACATTATTCCCCTGTAGTTTTTTGTATATCATGTGGGGCGTCTTCAGGCTTACATTTAACCTGCCCTGTTCCAATACTGCATCAATTTTATCTGAAACATCTCCTAATGCATTTTTACCTGAACTTTTTTGTTTAATTTTTTTTCTCGATTTTAATAGATATGTGAATGATCCCAAATTAAGTGAAGGCGAGTAAATATTCCAGTCAATATTTACTTTATCCGGTTCTGTATTAATCATTGAAAGTAAATTGCGGGCCTGACCTTCCATCACAATTTTGTTGTTTAAAACATCGCATTGAAGGTTTTCAACAAATACATCTGAATTTCTAAATGCTATCCTTCCATTCACATTTTTCAATTCCACATCTCTTGGCGCATAAAGAATATTTCCATTTTTAAATGAGACGGCGCCGTTTATAAAAGAGTTGGTATTATTATTTCTTTGAATAGGCCCCTTGTAAGTGAGGTTAACAGATCCATCACCGGATTGTAATTGAATGGAACTGCTTCCCAGGAGTTCATTTAATTTCGTAAGTGGAAATGCCGATTGAAGATCGCACGTGAGCGTGGGTTGATAAAGATCGAGTATTTCAATATTTGAAGAAGTAACAGGCAGCCCATTCCACTCTGCCGAAAAATTACTAATAATGATTTTAGAATTTGGATCACGCCTTGGTAAACCCGGCGTTACTTCATCCGTATAAAATCCATTGAATGTTGCATTGTCGAAATCAAAAAAAGGCGTTTTTAAATGTGTCTTTTTAATACTCCATATTATATTAATTAGTGGATCGCCACCATTTAATGGCCCGTTTACAGTTGCATCAGCATCTATGTTTTTATCAAGGTCAACAATTGATAAAGCAGTTGCGATTTTTTCTGTCAATAAAGATTTTGCAAATGAAAAAGGTATTTTTTTTGTATGAATCTTAAGAGCAAACTGGGGATTTGCGCCGATAAGATTAAATGAACCGCTGAGGTTAAATGGATGTCCTGACAATTTTATATCAATACTATCAAATTGTAACTGGCTTAGTTTCTTATCATATCTTATATCAAAATTTCCTTCAAAATTTTTATCTTTTATAAAGCTTCCTGCCGGAAGAAAAAAAGAAAGGTTGTGAACAAGAACTTTTGCCTTTACGGAAAATATTAAATTTCTGATATCCTCATCATCTTGTTTCAGGCTTAAATTACTTACAACAAAATCCTGCAGTTTTTTTCTCCGCATGTCATTAATGGTAAGCAGTACATCCTTTAATATTATTGATGTTAATTCATTCTTATTTTCAGAACTTACTTTATTGGAAGCTGAATCTTTTTTTTGCTTAAACAAATATGTATTGGTGTAACCGGTCGTATCGGTAAATAAATAAACGGATGCTTCTTCAATCCGCACTCCATTTACCGCGGGCTGTTTCCTTATTAATCCCATTATACTCAACTCAGCAAATACATGCTTTGCCTGTAGAAATGCGTGATGGTGCCGGGCATACATTGTATCGGTAATGCTTACATCGTTTAGCAAAACAGAAGCCCGTGGAAATGTGCGAAGAAAGCTAAGCTGAACATCACCAATTGTAACATTTCCATTTAGCTTTTTGCTAATATTATCTGTTACCTGTTTTATAATGGATTTCTTATTTGCCGAAACGTATGCAAAAACAATGATGTATAAGATCAGGAGAATGCCAAGGAGTATTCCGAGGACTTTTAGTGTTTTTTTCAGGAGTCGGTTCAAGGCTGAAATTAATAGATGAATTTACATCATAAATTAATTCCCCCAATATTAATTTGAAAGAGATACTTTAAAACTTCTCTGTTTATAAATTCTTACTTTTGGCCAAAAAAATAATGGCCGCGACAAAAATTACTGTTAATAGCAATGGCTCTTTAAGATTGGAGGGCGACTTTGAAATTGTAGATAAAAACGGAAATACTTATGGCCTGCAGGGAAGAGAAATTATCTCAATTTGCCGTTGCGGACGTTCCCAGAATAAGCCATTTTGTGATGGTTCCCATAAGGGACATTTTGAGCATGAAGCAATCGCTTTTGACTTACCTCC
>JBDTMP010000207.1:0-2887 GCA_039934215.1 Ginsengibacter sp. | reverse complement strand
TAAGATTTTCTTTTATGAATTTTTCCGTAAAGTATTTTTGGGAAAATGAATGGCTCAAGGGATTACCTATTAACCCATAAACTTTCATTACACGGTTTCTTTATTAAGATATAAATGAAAAGTATCACCCCTAAGGCCAATGCGCATCGCCTCAAGGGCAATTATCTCTGATGGGGCAATATTGCCGAGGTTAACATTGCAACCTATTAGTTCCAGGAAATATAATTGCTGAGATTTTTGCGGAGCTTCCCAAAGAATTTTTTGTTCGGGAATTTGAGTAAGTATTTCCTGCACCAGTCCCTGCCTCACTTCGCCGGTGCCACGGTAAATACCAACATTGCCGGCTTCACGGGCTTCGGCTATCACATATTTTGCACCGGCCTCAAGTTCTGCTTTCATTAATTCAATCCACTTATAAGGAGGAATAATATTTTCAGCGTCTTTACTTCCTACCTCACTAAGCACTGTTCCTAATTTTGTAAGTTTTTCAATATAGCCGCATTTTTCTGCATGCGGAATATTTATAGATCCATCGCTTACTTCCATATAGGTGATGTTGAATTCTTTGCAAATATTTATGTAGTCTTTAAACTGATTTCTTATAAGAAATGCTTCGAACAATGTTCCTCCAAAATAAACAGGGATATCAAAAGATTGATAAAGCTCAATTTTTTCTTTCAGGTTAGGCGTTACAAATGCAGTCCCAAAGCCTAATTTAATAATATCGATATGAGGGTGTGATGCGCTTAATAAATTACGGGATTCTTCAACACTAAGGCCTTTGTCCATAATCATTGTTAATCCGTGTTCCCTTGGTTTTTTTACTCTATCGGGAATCTGCGAAAGATTGAAATTCATACTTAAATTTTAGATGGCGCAAAGGTAGTTTTGTAAATCGAATAACCAAACCCGAAATAATTATAAATTATCTCTTTTTTTAGGGTTTTTCTTTTTGTATAACGTAATCAATTCTACAATCGATTGTGATTGCAACAGCGATGGATTCAGTTCGATGAATTGCTTTATGAGAGCCGGAGATTTTTGCAATCCAAGCTCAACGTGAAGTAAAGCTTCTTTAGATTTGCCTAAGGCAAAAAGTACTGCTGCTTCGTAAAATATAAAAATAGGTTTATAATTAGTATTTTTTTGAGCATTATGAACTTGCTCAAGTGCCTCTTCAAAATATCCTGCATCATAGAGGCATTTAATTAGCTCCTTCCATCCATTTGAATTTTTAGGGCGTGCTTTAATGAAATTAGAAAAATGAATTACAGCATCTTTTATTCTATCCAATTGAATATAACATTTGGCTAAAGCAAAATGATAGTCGGGTTGCGAACGATTTATTCGCATGGCACTTTCAAGATTCTTTATAGCGCTTTCCCAATATCCTTCATTCATATAAGTGCCTGCGATTTTATAATACAAATGACTATCAGTTGAATTAAGATGAGATGCTTTACGATAATGAAATCTTGCCTGCGCCTGATTTTTTAATTTTTCATAACAATGTCCAAGTGCCTCATAGATGACCTCTTCAGGCATAGATAATTCAAGAACTTTTTGTAACACTTCAATAGCTTCACGATACTTGTGAAGCCTGAGATAAGCATCACCCATATTACGATAAGCGTAATCAAATTTTTCGTCAATAGCAATTGCATACTGGTAAGCATCGATAGCTTTTTCATAAAGTTTGAGTCCCTGGTATGCAGCTCCCAGGTTAAACCAGGCTAATTGTGTATATGGATATTCTTCAATTATCGATTTATGTAACTGTATACTTTCTTCATTACGACCTGTGTAATCAGTCCAAAAACAAATCTTATATAATGCTTCTTCGTTGGTGTTATCTTGCTCAAGAATTAATTTAAGACAATTGAATACTTTGTCGAAATCTTCATAATCATCGTAGACATCAGCCAACTCAAAAAGTAATTCTGTTTTTTCATCTCCATCAAATACATGTATAGCTTTTTCTAAAATCTCCGCGGCTTTTTGATGGTTATCCAATGCAAGGTGTGCGTCCGTTTTAAGAATGTATAAATTAATATCGTTGCTATCAAGCAATTCCGCTTTCTCCAATAATAAAAGCGCATCACGATATTTTCTGGTGGCAATTAGAAGGTCAGCTTTTTTTACAAGCAAAGACGCAGAATATGGAAATTGTTCTACCGCAAAATTTGCTGCCTCAACAGCCGCGGGAATATCATCACTTTCGTCAAAATAATCTATTATTCGCTCAAAAGCATCTTCTTCAATAAATCTAAATTTTTTGCCGTTTTTAAAATTAATATATTGTTGAATTAATTCTTTCAACTCCTCCCTGTCCTGCCGGTATGGGTTTTCTTTCATGTGCGATTAGATAAGTTATTCCAAATTACAATATTTTTGAAAATATACAAGTGTTGAAATAATAACTCCTGTGCTTGTAATAATTATATGATGAACGGCGTTTTTCTTAAGAATTAATTTGTATCTTTGTTAACAATAATTTAATTTTCATAGATGTTTAAGTATTCCAGGATTTTTATGGTGGTTTTAATGGTTTGCGGAGTTTGTCTTATTGCTACTGCGGATAGGGGAGGTTTTGTTAAAAAAAATAAAACCCGGTTAAATATTGTTACTTCAAACACGCTTAAAAATTCTCTTAGATTTAATCTAAAATCAAACTTAAATTATAAAGGAAGTTTTTTTATCAATCAAAGGCAAATTGGAAATACTCTCGTAAGCGATGCCTTAATTTCTTATAAAAAAGGAAATACAATTTATTTGTTACCTTATAAACAAAAGATATTAATACCTGAATATACCCAGGCTGAAGGCTATAAATTAATTATAAGATCAAGGAAATAAATTAGATCATTTCAAAAAAAAACCTGCTCAA
>JBDTMP010000206.1:0-4040 GCA_039934215.1 Ginsengibacter sp. | reverse complement strand
TTACTTTTTTAGAAAGCCGGATTATAAAAAAAGTAATGATAGCAGAAAGGATCATGGCTACAAACGCACCTGCTTCAGGGTAAAAAAAATTTTGAATGCATGAAAGAATTACAAACAGGAAGAGCACAAGCATGGCGGTAGAATATGATCTTTTCTCTCCAAGGAGAACCGGAAGTGTCCTTCGATTTTCGTGCCTGTCAACATCAATATCACGTATGTCGAATAACAGGCACAAAACAAACATGAATACAAAACGCTTTATGAAAATAAAGAAATAAAGTGTTCTATTTATGGAGAGGTCACTCACAGGAAACCATACGGTAACCAATGTCCATAAAAGGGCCAGCGTTATTATTTTTAAAAAACCATAATCTTTTATGCGTTTTCTTTTATCAAATGGCAACGCCGGGTAAGAATATAAAAATGCTATGGCACCTAATATCGATAAAATGTAAAAATGCCTGAGCTGAAAACTAAAGAGACTTACAATTATCATTATACAGCCAATAACAAAAAGTATTATATGATATTTTTTATTTTTAAGCGACCAGCCAAGACGCTGTGAATCCTTTACCGCCGTTGTTTTCACGAGATAATGAAGATTGTATTGCACTAAAGTAGCTCCCGCCACGAAAAGATAAAAACTGATATTATTAAGAGGCTGATGCAGCAGCAAGCTGGTTTCCATGCATAGCGCGACAGCACAAAGGGAAATAAATATACTACTGAAAAGAATGAAGGAAATAAACTTTTTAACCAAGTTTAATTAATTATAACAATGTTTTGCGATACAACTGTATCACTCAGATTTTGAGCTTTATCTTTCAGAACAAATTTAAAGACAGCGGTATCATTCCGGGGAAAACATTTTGGCGAAACACCATTATAATCAAATGTTACAATTACATCACCCTTCTGGTTTTTACCGGTAGGAAAAGGAGGTAATGGATACTTAGCATTAAACCTGCTGTTGACACAATTGGGTTCAAATTTCGTAATAAACATTGTGTCAGTCAGGTCTCCTTCAGCATCAGTGAAAGAGAGGGTGAAGATCAGGCTTCCTCCCTGGTTGAGAACAGTAGTATTTACTGATTTGAGTTTTAGCGAAGGCTTTGTGGCGAATTTATCTTTATTACATGATGAAAGGAATGCAAACAAGAAAATTGAAATTAATACAGGGTATCGCATCTTTGTGTTTTAAAACTGAATGTATAATGCCTCAAATTTAAATATTAAAAACTGAATAGCATTTTAGAAATATCCCAATGGGAAGATAAAATTTTTAAAGCTTCTTATTACAACTTTACGGAGATGGCGCTTGAGCTGTTCCGGTTGCAATATGAAAATAACGAAATCTATAAAACCTACGTTGATACCATAGGAATAGTTCCCGGGGAAGTAAATTCAATTGAAAAAATTCCTTATTTACCGATACAGTTTTTCAAAAATAAAACGGTAGCTACTACCACTTTTGAGCCTGAGCTGATATTTGAAAGCAGCGGAACTACCGACGTCAATACCAGTCGTCATTATATAAAAAAAGCAACAGTTTACCGTGAAAGCTTTACGAGGGCATTCAGGCTTTTTTATGGAAACCCACAGCAGTGGTGTATTATGGGACTCTTACCCGGATACCTCGACCGCCAAAATTCATCGCTGGTATATATGGTAAATGAGCTTATAAAGTTATCAGGAAGCAATTTCAGTGGCTTTTATTTACGTGATTATGAAAAACTTTATAAAACCATAGTTAGTAATGAGATTACAGAACAACCAACCCTGCTTATTGGAGTTACGTATGCGCTTCTTGATTTTGCAGAAAAATATTCCATGAATCTTAACCATACGTGGCTTATGGAAACGGGCGGAATGAAGGGAAGGCGCGAAGAATTAACCCGCGAGCAAGTTCATGCAATTTTAAAAGAACGTCTGAATGTGAATGTTGTTCAATCAGAATATGGGATGACGGAAATTCTATCACAAGCCTATTCCAAAAAGAAAGGAATATTCCATTGTCCGCCTTGGATGAAGGTTCTCGTAAGGGAGCATAATGACCCATTTTCTGTTACCGCGAACACAGATGCTACAAAACCTGTAACAGGATTGTTAAATATTATTGACCTCGCTAATATCTATTCCTGTTGTTTTATAGCTACGGATGATGTGGGCAGGCTATTTAAAAATGAAACTTTTGAAGTCCTCGGCAGGCAGGATCAAAGCGACATAAGAGGTTGCAGTTTACTAACCGCCGGCACCTAATAAATCTTCCTGAAAAACAAACTGAAAAAGGTATATTTCCAAAAATATGGGGCATACAATTTGCGACTTCCGTATTTATTCACAACCTAAAAAATGATAAAAATGAAAAAGCTTTTATTGCTGCTTATGTTTACTTTCAGCCTGGGCATCGTAACCCACGCACAGGACGATAAGGATAAAACAAAAAAAACTTCCACAGTTCCCCAGAAAGTTCACAATACTTTTAGCAAACATAAAAAACACAATGGGTACAAAACAAAACACAAACACGATGGTGTAACAAAAAAGCACAAAGTGGACATGAAAGAGGGTGAAATAAAAGACAAGAAAAAATGATGATGACGTACCTATGAATACTGCGCCGTCTCATTAGCTTGAGGCGGCTTTTGTTAGCGGTCATTATTTATTTCAATCCAATAACCATCGGGGTCTTTAAAATATATTTGTTTTATACCGTCAGCCCGGGTTGTAACTGACTTTGCCTGGCCTGGCCAGTTTTCGTAAGCAACATTGTTTTTTTCCAATTCAGCTATAAAAGTTTGCATCGAAGGAACACTGAAACAAAGATGTGAATCCTTATCATGAGCGATTGCATTTTTAGCGCCCGAAATAATGTGCAATGCGGCATGGTCGCCGATTGAAAACCAGGTATGTCTTCCATCATGAAATGGCTCCGGTATTACCGGCAGACCGATGACATCTTTGTAAAAATTCGTACTCGTTTCCAGATTGACAACATATACGGCAATGTGGTTGATAAGTGGTTTGGTTTGTGCATTGGTCATGTTAACAGCCATAACAAGAGTTGTTAGTAGAATTGCAAATCGTATTTTCATAATAAATGTATTGAACAAAAATAAGTGTTGATTAGTTACTTTAACCACGGGAATTTTTATTTTAAAAATCAATTACGTGCTGATGCAGATCATAATATTCTTTCAAAAAGTTATCGTCTGTTGTTTTTTCTGAAATAATCATCGCCGCACCTAATGCGGAACCAAGTGGCGCTCGTGTTGAATAAATCGCGTACTGTGGAAAATGATGGGTTAAAATTCTGATGTAAATCTCATTACCAACAAAACCTCCATCAATATAAATCAGTTCGATGGCAGAATTACCTATTGCCCGCTTTGCAGATTCTACCTGCAATTCGACCAACTCAATCATCAATGCATGATACCCTTCTTCGAAGTTTCTAAAAGTATCATAACTATTTTTTAAAGGCTGAGGCCGCGGTAAATGAATACATTCGAAATGAAAAAAATGACCACCTGTAGTAAGATGATTTTGAAAAATGTTTTCATCAAATGCTACTTCTTTATGATAATCTTTATTTCTATTGAAATGCGTTGCGAGCTTCTCTACCTGTAAACTGTATTCGCTGCCTAATAATAGCCTCGATGACCGGACAGGCTTTCCGTCTGTTCGCATGTAATGCAGGCAATCATTTTCAAGATCATCTTTAGTAAGTATTTGACCGCTGAATGGATTTAGTGAAATGCTCCATGTGCCTGTAGAAATAAGCAGGAAGGGCTTAGTTGAAGAAAGTGCGTAAGGAAGCAAGGCTGCGGAACTATCATGAATTCCTGTTCCAATATTGAGTGCTTTTCCACTTATTTCTTTGTTGAAAATGGTATCAGTTGAAACTATTGGTGGCAGTATCTTATCAATATTTTCTGCATATACCCAATGATGATAATCATTATTGTTATAGTCCCACAAGCATGTATGACAGCCGATACTGGTGTACTCACTAACAGGAACACCTGAAAATAAATAAG
>JBDTMP010000205.1:0-4765 GCA_039934215.1 Ginsengibacter sp. | reverse complement strand
TACTCAGGTCGTACTCCATCTCAAGATAATTATCATAAAAATTATTATTCTGCTCCGGATCGAGTACCTCAAGTAAGGCTGAAGAAGGATCACCGCGAAAATCAGTCCCTACTTTGTCTATTTCATCTAATATCATTACAGGATTAGACGATTTAATTTTTCTTATTGATTGCAAAATTCTTCCAGGCATCGCACCAATATAGGTTTTCCGGTGGCCGCGAATTTCGCTTTCGTCATGCAAGCCTCCGAGGCTTACTCTTACATATTTACGGTTAATGGCGTTGGCGATACTTTTCCCTAATGAAGTTTTCCCAATGCCAGGAGGCCCGACAAAACAAAGGATTGGGCTCTTCATATCGCCTTTTAATTTAAGCACCGCCAAATACTCAAGTATCCTTTGCTTAATTTTTTCCATGCCGTAATGGTCATGATCTAATATTTTTTTTGCCCTCTTAAAATCATACTGGTCTTTAGTATAGTCTTCCCATGGCAGATCCAGCATCAGGTCAAGGTGATTATAAACTACAGAATAATCAGGCGTGGAAGGATGCATTCTTTCCAATTTCTCAACACCTTTATTGAACATTTCTTTCGCAGCTTCAGGCCATTTTTTTCCTTCAGCTTTCTTCTGCATTTCTTTTACTTCGGCCACATTGTCGCCACCAAGCTCTTCTTTAATTGCTTTTAGTTGTTGCTGCAGAAAATAGTCCTTTTGTTGTTTATCAAGCTCAGCACGGGTTTTATTAGTTACTTTATTCTTTAATTCTGCGTATTGCAATTCAGTTTGCAATAAATTAAGGAGCACTTCCGCTCTCGCTTTTATATGATGTATCTCAAGCAGCTTTTGTTTTTCAAGTAAAGAGCTGTTAAGATTACTGCTTACAAAATGAATTAAGAAGGAAGGATTTTCAATATTTCTTAGAATGATTGCGGCTTCAGATGGAAGATTGGGAGATATTTGAATTATTTGCCCTGCAAGTTCCTTGATAGACGATACCATCGCATCAAAATCATTATCGTCCTTTAGTTCTTCTTCGGTGAGCACAGTGATCTTTGCTTTAAAATACGGATCATCAGAAGTGATTTCATCAATTTTAAATCGCTTTCTCCCCTGGATGATAACGGTGGTGCCCCCATCAGGCATCTTGATAAGCTTAATGATCTTTGCGATGGTTCCTATATCTACAAGGTCACTGATAACAGGTTCTTCAACCACGCTATCTTTTTGCGACACGACGCCTATCAATTTGTCAGCCTTGTAAGCATCGGTGACTGCCTTAATACTTTTATCCCTTCCCACGGTTATAGGGATAACGACACCTGGAAACAGTACGGTATTTCTTAAAGGCAGGAGTGGTATTTCTTCCGGAATCGGCTGATCGTCACTGCCATCGCTGCCATCTTCGTTTAAAGGAATTATCGGCATAAATTCCATTTCGTCCTCCGGGTTGCCCAAATAATAGTCTCTCTTCATATATTTTTCTCTTGTCAATCTGTCAATACTTCTTCCAAAAAAACGAAGTTATGAATGAATCATTGTATAAGTCAACATTAATGCCATTATAAAAACTGTACAACAAAGATTGTTGTATTTGGCATTATCAATTTAATTGATTTGCTGGCTGGTGAACTTTATCTAAATTAATTCCACTATAGATTCCTGGAAAAGCATCTGCAAGTCAGGAAAGATCAAAACATTTACTTTTGCCGGATGGATATTGAATGTAGTAAGGAAGAATTATTTTTTTTCAAAAAAATCGCCGAGACGGCTGAGGAACTATCGGTGCCGGCATTTATAATAGGAGGTTTTGTGAGAGATAAGATCATGCATCGCTCAACCAAAGATGCGGACATTGTATGCCTGGGAGACGGAATACAACTTGCAAAAAGAGCCGCCGGAAAATTTAATCCAAAACCAGAAGTTGCCATCTTTAAAAATTTTGGAACGGCACAAATAAAAATAAATTATAGAAATAATGCCAATACATCTTTTCCCTCTTCTTTGGAGAGGGGTTGGGGTGAGACCGCTTTCCATATCGAATTCGTGGGGGCCCGCACAGAAAGTTATCACCACCACAGCCGAAAGCCAGAAGTGCAGGCAGGCACATTGGATGAGGACCGGTTGCGAAGAGATTTCACAATTAATACAGTTGCTGTAAGCCTTAATAAAAAAGATTTTGGAAAGCTTATTGACCCATTAGGAGGTGTAGAAGATATTGAGAAACAAATTTTAAAAACCCCTCTTCCCCCGGACGCTACTTTTTCTGATGATCCGCTGCGAATGATGCGGGCAATAAGATTTGCTTCTCAATTAAATTTTACCATTGTTCCAGAAACTTTTGAGGCAATAAAACGCAATGCCAGTAGAATAAAAATAGTAAGCGGAGAGCGCATTACTGATGAGTTGAATAAAATTATATTAACTGATAAGCCTTCCAACGGTTTTGATCTTTTATATAAAAGCGGGTTATTGGAAATTATTTTTCCGCAAATGGTTGCTCTTGCAGGTGCGGAATATATTGATGGTAAGGGGCATAAAGATAATTTTTATCATACACTGCAGGTACTCGATAATATTTCACAAAACACGAATGATCTCTGGCTTCGATGGGCCGCTATTCTGCATGACATTGCAAAGCCTGTTACTAAAAGATTTGAAGAAGGGCATGGCTGGACTTTCCATGGGCATGAAGTAATAGGTGGCAGAATGGTTCCAAAAATATTTGCCCAAATGAAGCTGCCGCTAAATGAAAAAATGAAATATGTAAAAAAAATTGTTGAACTCCATTTACGGCCCATAAGCCTTACCAAGAATAGTATAACAGATTCGGCTATTCGCCGACTGCTATTTGACGCGGGAGACGATATTGATGATCTCATGACATTATGCAAAGCCGATATTACTTCTAAAAATCAACAAAAAGTAAAGAAGTTTTTATCCAACTTTGATCTTGTTTCGCAGCGGCTAAAAGAAGTGGAAGAGACCGACAGGATCCGGAACTGGCAGCCGCCGATAACGGGCGAAATTATTATGAAAGAGTTTGGCCTGCCACCTTCAAAGATTGTTGGCGATATAAAAAATGCCGTTCGGGAAGCAATGCTCGATGGGCTTATAACTAACGATTTTGAGGCTGCATTCGGCTTTATGATTAAAAAAGCAAGTGAGCTGGGTATTACAAAAAAAAATTAAAAAGTAAAAGTTTTTACAACTTTTTTTTGAATATATAATTGATGAGTAAGCGTTAATTTCGTGATATGCCAATTTTAAAATTCAGAGTTTATTGGGAAGAAGATGAAAGCGTATATCGTGATTTTGTAATTAAGCATACCCAGACTTTTTTTGACCTCCATAAAGCGATCCTGAAATGTTTTGATTTTGATAACAAGCACAGCGCAACATTTTATCGCAGCAATGATAACTGGCAGCGTGGTAAAGAAATTACACTTGAGAAGTACGACAAGAAATACCAGGCGGAACCGTTGCTAATGCATGATGCGCTGGTAGGCACGCAAATACGCGATCCCAATCAAAAATTCATTTACGTATATGATTTCCATAAGAACTGGACATTCAAAGTGGAGCTTATTAACGTAAATAAAGAAGAAGACCGCAAACTTACTTATCCTTCATGCATTCGCAATGAAGGCATTGGCCCCAGCCAGTATGGTACAAAAGGTTTAATTAACGAGAAGCTTGCCGAAATAGAAGAGAAGTATGATATCAATAGCCTTGTACTTCCTGATGGCTTCAATGAAGAAGGCGAGCCTGATACAGAAAGTGAAAGTGAAGCTGATGAAGATGCTGAAGCTGATGCCGATACCGACGAACTCATTGTCTAAGTAGTACTTCTTTTAAAATCTTAACGGAGAGATTATTAATTTTCCAGGGTTACCAGCGTTCATAAAATTTGCATGAAAAATAAAACCTGTATTATTATATCAGGCGCAACCGCGGTAGGCAAAACTTCTTACGGAATTGAACTTGCTCAAAAATATAATACCCAAATTATTTCGGCCGATAGCCGCCAGTGTTTTAGGGAATTGAATATTGGCGTAGCCAAACCGACTCGGGAACAACTCCAAAGCATTCATCATTATTTCATTAATTCACATTCTATACAAGATGTGGTCAATGTAAAAGTATTTGAAGAATATGCACTAAACTCAGTTCGAAAAATTTTTGAATCCAATGATTTTGCAATCATGGTTGGTGGTACAGGGCTTTACATAAAAGCTTTTTGTGAAGGCCTTGATGAAGTTCCGCGGGTGAATGAATCAACAAGAAAAGAAATTAATAAATCCTATCAGCAAAAAGGATTGGAATGGCTCTCCGAAAAAATAAAAGAAGAAGATCCTTTATATTTTTCCTCGGGCGAAATACAAAATCCGCAAAGAATGCTGAGAGCGTTAGAAGTAAAAATATCAACAGGGAAATCAATTCTTAATTTTCAATCGGGTAAAAAAACTGAAAGGGATTTCAATATGAAAAATATTAATCTTGAGGTTCCCAGGGATGATCTGTATAAAAGAATAAACCATAGAGTAGATGAAATGATGCAGGCTGGTTTACTAAAAGAAGCTGAATCTTTATATCCATACAGGCATTTGAATGCTTTGCGAACAGTAGGTTACAGGGAATTATTTGAATACATAGAAGGGAAAACCTTGCCTACCGGCAGGCAGGTTTCCTTAGATGACGCGGTTGAAAAAATTAAAAAAAATACAAGGCATTTTGCAAAGAGACAGATTACATGGTTTAAAAGAA
>JBDTMP010000204.1:0-3644 GCA_039934215.1 Ginsengibacter sp. | reverse complement strand
AAGGGAACCAAGGATAATATGGAATTCCTTACTTCGATGAACGGATAACATTTATTAACAATTCACTTAAATCAATCCAATGAAAAAACACTTTATTAAATTTATTGCAATTTCAGGCGTGATCTTTCTTTCTGCCTGCGGAGATTCATCAACAACAGAAACTTCTACTGAAAGTAAAAAAGACGCAACAACTGAAGCCTCAACCACTGTGAAAACCCAGGATTCAGTTAAGAAAACAACCATATCAGTCGGACCTGATGGAGTGGGTGTTAGCAGTAAAAACACTGATGTGAAGGTTAACAAAAACGGCGTAGGTGTTGGCACTAAAGATGTGAAAGTGGATGTGAAATCCAAATAATTATAAAAATTAAAATGAAGAACCACTGCTCTAACAGTGGTTTTTTATTTTGATAAACCCCTGATTGCATGCATGGCGATTGAGCAAATTGATATTGAAAATTTTCTAAAGCTTTCGGAAGAATGCTCAGTACTTGATGTAAGAAGCCCGGGAGAATTTTTACATGCACATATTCCGGGTGCATTTTCATTACCGCTATTTACTGACGAACAGAGAGAAATTATTGGTACAGCCTATAAACAGCAAAGCAGGCAGGTGGCTGTAAAAAAAGGGTTAGAGTTTTTTTCTGAACGAATTATAATTATGCTCACTGAAGCAGAACGAATCATTAAAAATAACAGCTTGAAATTTTCAAATGCCAACAGGGTATTGCTTCATTGCTGGAGGGGAGGCATGCGAAGCCGGTCTGTTGCATGGTTGTTAGATTTATATGGTTTTAAAGTTTTTACATTAAAAGGAGGCTACAAAGCTTTTAGAAACTGGGCACTTACTCAATTTGAAACAGAATATGAATTAAATATTCTCGGAGGTTATACAGGCTCGGGAAAGACCGAGGTTTTGCAGGAAATAAAAAAAAATGGAGAGATGGTTATAGATCTTGAAAGTTTGGCCCATCACAAAGGTTCAGCATTTGGAAGCCTTGGTGAGAAACCACAGCCTGGCCAGGAAATGTTTGAAAATATGCTTGCTGTTGAACTGTTTAAAAAAGCCCCATCCAGGGATTTTCCTTCAATAGATGATAATAGAGAAAAGCCCAATTCGATCCGGAAAATATGGGTTGAAGATGAAAGCAGGCATATTGGTACTGTTGGCATTCCTAAAACATTCTGGAATAATATGCGAAAAAGCCGTTTATATTTTTTAGAAATTCCTTTTGAAGAAAGGCTTAACCGTATCGTCTCTACTTATGGAAAATTTGAAAAAAAGGAGTTGGTAACTTCTATCATGAAAATTCAAAAAAGATTAGGTGGCCTTGAAACAAAAAATGCTATTAATTATTTACTGGAAAATAAGGTGAAGGAATGCTTTTCAATTTTGCTTCGCTATTACGATAAGATGTATGCTGCCGCATTGCTTAACAGAGAAAATATTGAAGAAGTTCTAAATAAAATAGCCTGTGAAACCGTTGATGTAAGGAATGCCGGAAAGCTTAATTAAAGAATGATTCAGCACGCCGGTTAAATCCTTTATTATGAAAGTTTTACTTCTCTTTTTTTTACTGCCATTGCAAATATTTGCCCAGGATATTTCAGGTGTTTGGACAGGCTCTTTATATAATGATACGACGAAGCAATTTATTAAATATGAACTTGCAATAAGTGAATATAATGGAAAGCTGAACGGTTACTCACACACAATTTTTATAATTGACAGTGTTGAAAACGTAGGTGTGAAATCTATAAAAATTAAAAGATCTGGAGAAGATTTTTTTGTTGAAGACGACAAGCTTGTTTATAATAATTATACAGCACCTCCCGCAAAAGGAGTCAAAACATATAGCAACCTTGTTCTATCGCAAAATGATACTGCCTGGGTTTTGAGTGGCTCATGGAATACAAATCAAACAAAAATATATAAAAAGCTAACCGGTAACATATTTCTTCAAAAGAAGAAAGACGTGCAAAAGACCCTTATAATTCCAAAACTGGAAAAACTTGGACTTGCAAAATCTCTTTCCTTTCCGACTTCATCTCCACCTCAAAAAAATCTGGTTGTTTTAAATAATCCGAGGCTTATTTCAGCCAAATTAAATGACGAGTTTAAAGTTGATTCTGAAAATATAGTCTTGAATAAAAAAGAAAAGGTTGATTTGAAAAACAATCGGCCTGAAGAAAAAATGAAAATAAATCAGCCAGAAAGCTCAAAGACTAATGATAGGATAGCGGATAAAACAATATCAAATAAGATTCCCTCCTCCATAACAAAAACGCCTGCTCCAAAAAATGAAGCAAAAAATGTTTTATCCTTAAAATCTCAAAATAATAAAATTGAAAACCCGGTCAAATTGGAAGAAAAAGTTGTTGGTTCAGTTCTAAGTAAAGAGGACGGTGTAGCCATTAGTAAAATAGTAAATGAGAAACCGACAATCGAAATGCCGGTTAAAAAAGATGATGTAGTTTCCGCAAAAGCAGAAATTCAGCTACCGGAAAAACAACAAATTAAACCTAAAAAAATTGACGCTGGTGCTCTGGGTACTGACATAAATACTTTAAAAATTGTTCCACAGGCTGCAGCGGGAATTGCCACCAGAAAAATTGAAACCGTAAAGAGCGTAGAAATAAAGCAGGATAGCCTTTTACTAACGCTTTACGATAATGGTGAAATTGATGGCGATACTGTGAGCGTATTATTGAATGGTAATATTATAATGCCTAAACAGGGCCTGACAGCAAGAGGAATAAGTAAAACGATTTACTTTACACCAGAAATGGGAGATTCAATAAAGTTAATACTGTACGCTGAAAATCTTGGCAGCATACCTCCTAATACAGGATTGCTGGTAATTCATGACGGAGAAGATATCTTTGAGATCCGGTTTGCAGGCGATCTTCAAAAGAATTCGGCGATTATATTAAAAAGAAAAAAGAAGCAATAATCTTTTTTTAAAAAACATTTATGCATGGCTGTTATATCAAAAGAAATCAAAGAAGAGTCATTAATAAAACTCACTCAATATTCTCACGGCGCCGGTTGCGGATGTAAAATCTCCCCGCAGGTTTTAGATAAAATATTGCACAGTAACCTTGCTGTGCCGGATAATAAGAAATTAATTGTGGGTAATCATTCTAAAGATGATGCTGCTGTCTACGATATGGGCAACGATACAGCATTAATTTCCACCACAGATTTTTTTACGCCCATCGTAGATGATCCTTTTGATTTCGGACGTATTGCCTCAGCAAATGCAATCAGCGATGTGTATGCGATGGGAGGAAAGCCCTTCCTGGCGGTCGCGATTTTAGGCTGGCCTGTAAATAATATACCTCCTGAAGTTGCTCAAAAAGTTCTCGAAGGGAGCAGGAGTGTTTGTATAGAAGCAGGAGTTTCTTTAGCGGGTGGCCACAGTATCGACAGCCCTGAACCAATCTTTGGCCTGGCAGTGAACGGATTTGTTCCAATAAAAAATATTAAACAAAATAATACCGCGAAGGAAGGTGATATTCTTTTTTTAACCAAGCCTCTTGGTGTTGGCATTTTAACTACCGCGGAAAAGAAAGGAATTCTGCAAGATGAACATAAAGGAATTGCGGCAAAACAAATGATGCAACTAAATAAAATTGGTGAA
>JBDTMP010000203.1:0-5501 GCA_039934215.1 Ginsengibacter sp. | reverse complement strand
AGCACTATTTAATTATTTCTTTATCAAATCTTCGTTTGTCAATTTCCAGTCATTATCAAAAAAACCTGCCATTTCAACTTCATCAGCACCTGATTGCAGCATATTCAATCTGAAGATCATAAAATCGGGAAAGCCACTTGCGCCGGCAAAATATTGATTGGCATTGGCTGCATTCATTCCTTTAATACCGGTGCCACTGATTATGCCAACAGAATTTGTTGATGATTTTTTCATTGGCCAAACAAAATAAGCGCCAAGGTCATCACCGGTATAGCTTTCACTTCCGATTTTTATCGAATTTCTATTGACTTTGATCGGGCAATCTGATAATAAAATATTCCATGTTGAATTAGTATTTGCATTACCATAGATGATCACGTTTCTCCCTGCATATTTTGCCAGGGAATATTCTTTATCAGGAATAATATCTACTGCGCCATTGCCGCGGTAGTACCATGTTTCTGCATCATATTTTGCTTTATTAAAATTCCAATCATTTTCTTCTTTACTACCGGCAGTACCGTACACGAAAATCATTTGATGGTTAAAGGCCTCTTTGAAAGTTCCATACCGCTCGGGATTTTTTTGATAGGAATTTGGAGCCTTAGAAATTACCCAATGATTGTTTTCGTGCAAAAGAAAAATACTATCATTATTACTTTTAATTATATACTGAATTGAATTGCTATCAAGCAAAATATTTATATCTGAATGAACAGGAAAATTATTAAGCGCCAATTTTAATAAACGAATATTTTCTGTCGTACCCGTAATAATTTTTTTTGCCCTGTCTCTTGATAAAAGAATTTTACTATACTGCAATGGATGTATTTGCTGTAAAATAGAAACCCAATGAAAGTCTGCAGAAATTCCGGGACTGGCAGTTGTGAAATCAATATTATTTACCATACTGTCATCAGGCAACTGGTGCCATTTAAAAAAATCAAAAAGTGGTTTCCAGTCCACGCTTTGATCTCCAAACCAATGCTCACCGCCGGGGTATTCATAATAGCTGAAATCAGCATGAAAATCGCTGAGCACTTTTTTCATTTGCCGTGCATATTTTACTGAAACAACCTTATCGGAATCTCCATGCAAAATATAGACACCAAAGGCTTTATAATTATGCGCCAGCTCAATCACGTTACTTTGATTGCTTGAACGCAGCAATATTTGCTCCATAACAGATTTACTGCTATCCGGTATCAATCCATCTGCAGAACCGTAGCCCTGCAAAGTGGGATAGCCTGAGCAGGCACCGATTGCAGCCCATTTATCGGGATAAGTTGCACCCAGGAACCACGTGCCATGGCCACCCATAGAATGCCCGGTGAGATAAATATGTTTGGGGTCATGTTGAAATTTATTTTTTGCGATATTCAAAACTTCCAATGCATCCAACCTTCCCCAATCTTCCCAATTGAAACCACGGGGACGACGATTTGTTGCCGCCACCAACGTTCCCCAATCTTTAGAGTGATACGCTCTTGCCTGGCCAATGGCTTCCACCCCCGCGCCATGCACAGATAAGAATAATGCTGACTGGGAATTTGCCGGTGTTGCCTGCGGTGTTACAGCATAATATTGCAGGCTGCCGTCTATATCGCTTGTAAATGTTTGGCTATAATGATCTGCCGGATCAACCGATTCAATAGTTATTGTTTTTCTATCCAGCACTTTTCCTTTGTGCAGCAATGTCAACTCACAATTATATTTATCTTTTTTTGAAACATTTGCAGCATTAAAACTGAAGTGTACTTTTCTTGAACATAAAGATGGCATTGAAGGAACCACCGTGATCATTTCCTTACCTTCTAAAAGGGCTTTTATTTGCAAATCTTTTAGGTCCTTATCTGAAGTATTTAAAATTACAATTGCTCCCTGCAGGTTACTATTGTTTTGGGTTAAAACTATTGATGGCAATGTTGGGTCTCCTGTATTTATTGACACAGGTTTATCCGGAAATATGAGTTTCGCTGTTGTTTGGAAACCACCACGAACAAAGAATTCATTTAATCCTTTTTTCAATTTCACCGGAATATACAACCAACCTGAACCGTAAGGATCACCGGTGTGCAGTTCTCCGTTAAAAAAAACAAAACTATTGCCTTCTATATTGAGCAAAGCCGGTTTCTCTTTTTCTGAATGATAAGTTAGGTAGATATAGTTTCCACCAAACCGGCGGCCCCTGCCTCTTTCTGGTCTTATTACCGGTCTCAGCCTGTTGAGGCTATCTGCTACAACAGATTGCCAAGTTATTTCCCTGTTGTCCTCATCTACACCAAAAGATTCTCCTTCAACCGGCTTTTTTAAGGTGTGTGTATAAAGCTTGTACGCAAGAAGATCCGTAACAATGGCTTCACGCCCATAATGTGCCGGGGCATTGATCATGAGGCCGTTTTTAAAAAATAATGTGTCTTGTGAAAAAGAACTAACCGCGTAGAAAAAAAAGATCAATAATATGAAAGTGAATTTCTTCATAGTTTAAGATTTTCAGTTGCAGAAGCTAATTTCCTGAATATTCAATCTATAACAAAAACAAATTATTTCCTTAATTTTTTTTGAAAGATTGGGAAGAGTATTTTTTTAAAAATTATTTTTTAAAACGACGCGGGCATGCCTATAATTAAAATCGTGGCGGGTGATTCATCTTATAAAAACAAATAAGAAACTTCCTGAATTTCCTACGCAAGTTTTAAATAATTAATTAATCTTTTTATTGACGAAGGAACAGGCCGGTTTAATGCAAGGTAAGCGCCCGCATTCAATGAAACAAATTGGATAAGATCAAATGTATTATGGGGATCGGGCTTGAATATTGTTTTTACATATTTATTTATAGTAAGCCTGAAGAATTTTGAATTAGAAATAATTTCCTGCGAAAGCTTCTCTTTATATTCAGAAAATACCTGTGCCATGCAATTTTCATAACAAAGGCCGGCGCCAAAAACATATTGTTGTAAATATTTATAGTTGGCACGTGCTTCGGGTATATTATGCCGTATCCTCAATTTTGGTGATACTCCAGCACCATAGCCTTTATTGACACAAAGCAAAACCATTTGCGTATCGTCTCCGGTAGTAAGCTGCTTGCCATTCACACCTTGTATGGTAAATTTTCCTTCTCTCGCTAAACTCGCATATTCTTTTAGTAAAGCAGATGATATGCAAAGGCCCACATCAAATGGATAACAGGATTGCCATTCCTGGAGGCCTGAAAATTTTATCATTGTTTCATGGCGTTCCCTGAAAGCAATACGTGCATAGTTTTCAATTTTTTTATCAATCCCATCAATGAAATCAACCGATACGTCACCTGGCCCCAAGGCTGCGATTTGCGGAAACTGTTGATTAAGTTTTTTTAACTCCTGCAAATAATCAGACTCGGGCTCGTTATCATAATCAAAGTAAACAATGTATTTTCCTTTGGTTTCATGTATTGCGGCAATCCTCGCGTTTCTAAGACCCTGGGCCGCGACCAATATTATTTTAATTGCAGGTACTTTTTTCAGGAACTCTTTTACGTATGGTAAACTGCTTAAAGGTGTTGAGCTGTTGTTATCAACTAAAATAACTTCTGTCGTAATACCCGTGATATCCAAATTATATACGGCATTCAAACAACGTTTCAATAAACGCTCATCCGGGTTGCATGTGCTTATCACCAATGAATAATCTATCGTTTCGTTTAATGGAGACATTTATTTATTTTATAACTTTTAATGAATACTTTTTCTATTTGCACAAAAAAACCTAATTAAAATTACTTGTATAAATAGCAGCATAAGGCTATTTTTTTATTTTTTTCTGCAATAAATTTTTTCCGGTAAAATAATTCAGATTTTTAAAAGGGTATTTGGAAAAAGAATGAGCAGCCGATATATGCCGCCCCTGGCTTTTTTGAAGATTTTCTCAGGATGATTTGAAAATATGCCGGAATGATAACGAGGACAAATTATATAAACAATTTGCAAATAACAAAAATTTCTAAGCCGCAGCCTTGTGATGTGAAGAACTTTTTTATTTGATTATACTTCGGGCGGAAAATAGGATTACCTGAGATGCCGATTAATCTTGCAATACTTCAGCATGAAATCCAAAATCTCTTAGAAGACGGATAAACAACGATGGTTGAATAATGCCTGACCTGCATTTTACACGTAAAATCTTGTCGCAATCTTCAAGGTCAAAATTCGCTTCATGTCCTTCAAAGATTTTATGAATCTGGTCAAGCAGTATCTTTGCCTGGCTGTGTTCCTTCACATTGGTTTTAAAGACTTCTATCATTAACCATTCTTAAGATGTCGATGGAATTATTTGCACTTTTTTTCAGGCAGTCGATTTACTAAAAGCAATTATGTTATTCTCCGAATCAGTTCTCCAATTTTATCCTACAATTTTTATTTGAGGGGTTTCTACAAAAATAACGCAGGAGAATAACTGTGCTGGGGTGCAAACACGGCAATCTTAAGGTGGTTTGCGACTTTCTTTTTAAAAAAATTATATGCAGAAAGACGAGCAGGATATTATCCAGAAAAATTATCAGCCCACAGAAGAGTCGTTATCCATTATAAACATTGACAAGAGCAATGGTACGTTGAAGTGTACCATTGAGTAAAAGACCCGGCGGGAGACATAATGTTTTGCGGCAGTGTTAAAAATATTTTGAATCAATAAAAGCCATTGTTCCAAAGTATGGAAAAAAGCTACGCAGGAGAAAAGGAATTACAAAAATCTTCGTCACGCAATGCTGACTGTTCTGAAGGTCAATCCTTTTTCTATGTCAGCAACATATTTTTCGTACACTTCTTCATAGGTTAATGGCAGGCCAAGATCTGCAATTAAACTTTGTATATAAGGCTCGGGGTTAAAGCCGCTGCCATGGCAATATATAAGCATCATCCAGCAACTTGTAAAAAGCCTGTTCAATACTTCAACCAGTTCATCTCCTTCGAGACAAACCATTCCTTTACTTTTTATATCGCCTGGCTGAACCTGTAACAGATTATCTGCCAGCATATCACCTGCAAGTGCATAGAAACGGGCATCTTCATCGTTAATAAAAAATACCATCACGGGGGAAGCCGCCAGTTTTTGAAACCACCTGTAGTAAACCGCATCTCTTTTCCAGTAAGATTCGGGAATGAAAATATCGCTGTCTTCTATTGATGTAAATTTTACGTCGAGGCAAAACAATAATTTCTCAATCAGGTGCGGCTGGTGTTGCAGCGCCAATATTATTTGTTGCAACATGCCTACTTCGCCGCCATACACCATATCAGTATGTACAGTCAACACAAGTGTGTGTTTATCTTTTTCTGCAAAACGGCTGAACATCTCATCGTATTCTTTTATAAAAGGCTCGCTGGCGGGAGCCAGGTAAATAGGTTTTTCATTTTTTGGCATGGCAAAAGTATTGGGTTGTTTGAGCCCGATAATTGGAAACGGAAAAATAATACTGCATGTTGTATAAAAAGAAATTTATTGTTTTTGTTAGGGTA
>JBDTMP010000202.1:0-13507 GCA_039934215.1 Ginsengibacter sp. | reverse complement strand
AGGCTTGGTTTTATACTTGGCTCGCCCGTTTTGTATTTAAAAGAAGGAACAAGAACGATTGAAATTAATCTTGATTGCTATTTAGACGAAACATTATGCAATGAAATAGCATTTGCATCGGGTGGCTCAAAAGATTGTTGTACAGAAAGTGGTGAAAGTGGAGTAGCAGGCGACAATAATACATACCCCAATTTTTATCAGGTACATAATTTTTTTACCGAAGTCAGCACTTCCCTATCAAGTACTTATTATTATTTTAACCAGGATACTTTAAAACAAGCTATAAAAAAAGGAATTAAAAGCGAGTTGGTTGAAAGACTTCGTGAAAATTTTTTATTGATAAAAAATACAAATTTTGATCCTGGTAAACCATTGGATTATTGTACCAATTGCCCCGCTCCAAAATATAGATATGAAGGCCTACTTAATGAAAATCAATACCTTGCAGCCTTTAGTAACGAGAAAGAAATACTTGCAGAATGGATAAAGCCGGTGAAGCCACTCAGTATTTTATTTAGTGGTGAAAAAGATTGGATTGAGCCAGTTGTTGGAAAACCGGGTGATCCTGCGAATCTTTTTATTTCACCCGGTATCTTAAGTTTTACAAATAATAAATTTCGGTTTACGCTGACTATTAAAGCAGTCTTAACTCCTGATAAACCTGCTGTAACATTTTATGATAAAAATAATCTAAAAGAAGATTTCGATACCACCCAACCCGTGGTAAAAATTGAGCTGGATGATAGAATTAAATTAATTGACCTGCCATTAAAACCTAAGGCTTCACAGCAAGGAACTGATGAGGGTTGCTGTGTACAGAGTGAAGATTGTTGTTTTCTAAAGTCTGAACAGGAAGATTTACACGTGGTTTCATTATACCATTTCTTTAGGAATGTTTTGATTGATATAAATACACCGCCGGCCGAGGTTATAAAAGTTGCTGTTTGCGGTCTTAAAAACTTTATTGTACAGAATGATGAAAGTTTACAGGATGTAAACGGGCCGGTGTATCCATTTGGAGTAAGGCCGGTAATTGACGCAAATTTTTATATTGGAAGTCCTGAAATATTCAGCAAGAATTGGCAGAACATACAGATAAATCATAATTGGAAAGATAAGCCTGCAATTTCTTTCGAAGAATACTATACTGCTTATCAGCATATGTTTATTGATCCTAACGACATCAATAATAAAACCATTGAAGGAATTATTAAGGATAATAATTATAAAGCGTCAATCGCTATTTTGGATGATGGCACCTGGTATGATGATGGTATAATCACTTGTGATGAAACCGGAGTTAATGATGATAACTTGTTGTTCCGTTTAATAAACGAGGGACCTGATTTATGTTTAGATACTGCATTAATATTTGCGTTTGCCTACAAACTTGCAAGAAGTGATTTTGCAACTTTGCCCTCAAATAAAAAAGGAATAAACTGCACCAGCATTAAAAAATTAAATGCAGATACGCGCAGTTGTTTTCTGCGAATTACTCTTAAGTGCCAGAATTTTCAGCATGACCGCTATGCCTTTATTTTGTCGCGACAAATGATGGCCTTTGGAAGGCTGCCTGCAGATCTCCTGGCCGGCGCCTATTATAGAGTGAATCCTGCGAATGCTATTATTGTTTTCAATAGCGTTGGAGCATTGGCGGGTGATCTTGATCTTGACATCACAACACTTCAAACCAACGCAGGTAATACAAAAACACAAACAGCGCAAACAATTACAGAAGCGCATGGAGCAGGAGGGACTGGTGCGGGCTCTCCGGTTGATTTAGAAGCACATCAGGCTGATAGTGCAGCGCAAACAACTGTTGGTAGCGCACAGGATGTGAGAGATAGCTTTGATGAGTTAACATTGAATATTCCTTTTCTTCCATTTTTAACGCCTTCTAACAGAACTAAATTGGAAGCTGTTATTCCCAACGAGCCATGGACTCCCATCATCAGCAACATGTCTATAGACTACACCGCTTCAGCTACTCTTGAAGATATCGACCTCATTCATCTTTATCCCTACGCAGGAACTTATAAGCATGAAGAAATAGAATTGCAGCCAACCCTCTTTCCAACTTTTTGTGACGAAGGAACTTTGTTTTTAGGACTGAAAAATTTAATTCCCGGGAACAATCTCAATATGCTTTTTCAATTGGCAGAAGCGACTTCTGATTCTGAATCTGAAAAAGAAGAAGTGCAATGGCACTACCTGGATAGTAATGTGTGGAAGCCTTTGCGCAAGGGATTTGAAGTATTGGATGACGCCAGTGAAAACCTTACCACTTCCGGTATTGTAAAATTTGCCATGCCTGCGAACATGACAAAGGATAATACCATTATGCCCAAAGATTTGCATTGGATAAAAGCATCTATTGCACAAAACAGCAAAGCGGTAAGTGAAACAACGGGTATTCACCCACAGGCAATCCGGGTAACATTTACTAACGATGAAGCAAATGATAAACTGCGTTTATCAGACCCGTTAGCTGCCGGCAGTATTTCAAAACTCAACGTTGCAGATGCAAATGTAAAAAGCGTTAAGCAGCCTTACGAGACATTCGATGGCAGCATCCCTGAAATAGAACAGCAGTTTTATGTGCGTGTCAGCGAATTGTTGCGCCATAAAGGAAGAGCCATTCAAAAATTCGATTACGAGCGATTAACGCTTGAAGCGTTTCCGCAATTATTTAAGGCGAAATGCATCAATCATAGTTTTGCACTGGATGCACATTTGTATAAAAATGATTTTCCCTATGCACCCGGCTACATAATTCTTGCCGTAATTCCTGACCTGTATAAACTAAAGGCAGGCAATTCGTTTGAGCCGAAAGTTCCCGTAAGCATTATTGAAAAAATTGAAACATATATCCGTAAGCGAACTTCTCCATTTGTGCGCTTTCGTGCCATGAATCCACGTTATGAAAAAATTAATTTTTGCCTGCGTGTAAAATTAATACAGGGGAAAGATGAGAATTATTACCGTGAAAAATTGAAGCTGGATATGAAAGAACTGCTGGCGCCCTGGGCTGTAGGCAAATACGATAAGCTTACGTTTGGGCAATGTGTTTTTCGTTCTGATATTATAAGGTTTTTAGAAAGCACAGATTATGTAGATTTTATTAACGATTTCAGGATGGGAAAAGAAGGTGCGGATCCTGATGACAAGGTGTCAAAAATATGCCCTGATACACCCCGTTCAATTTTGATTGCCGGGAACATTGAAGTTTGTATAGATCAGCCGGAATGTGAGGACTGGAAATTCTGTTCCCTGGATAATAACAATCAGATTAAAATTGATTGTTGCACCACACCCTTAATTCCTGTTGCGGATTATTGCATAGATAAAAATGAAATGATTGGATAAATATGGCGGACGAATCAACAAATAAAACGATTAGCTCAACCGGTTCGGGTTTCCCTGGCTATCTCGATTTTGATAAGCTGCGAAGTGAATCAATTGCATACCTGGGAAATCTGTCAGGAAAAATATGGACCGATCACAATGTGCACGACCCCGGAATTACCATTCTCGAAGCGCTTATCTACGCAGTACTTGATTTAGGTTATCGAACCAATCTTCCCGCTGTCGATTTATTTACAAGGGATCCTTCAGACAAATCAAAGGACAATAATTTTTTTACACCTGCACGCATCCTTGTCAATAATCCATTAACCATTACAGATTATAGAAAGCTGCTTATTGATATTTCAGGAGTAAAAAATGCGTGGCTCGATATTGAAAACAAACTGCCCGCAGATTTTTGCAACAGACAAATTATAATACCCGGAACCACGGGAAATTTCCAGGAGGATCCCTGCGAGTGTGATTATTTAAACGGCCTTTATCATGTATATATTGAGCTTGAAAAAGATTTTGAATTAACTAATAACAGGTACCCGGAAGAATATTATGAAATCATAGATAAAGTTAAATGCGCTTTAATGTCGCATCGCAATTTGTGCGAAGATTTTCTTGATATTAAAGTCTTATGCAGGCTGAAAATAGGGTTGTGTGGCGATATTGAACTGGAACCGGATGCCGATGGTGCAAACGTTTATTTAAAAATATTGGAAGCACTTCGTGAATTTTTTTCGCCTTCTCCGAAGTTCTACACATTGCCGCAACTGCTTGATAAAGGAAAATCTATAGAAGAAATTTTTGCCGGCCGGCCCTTTAATCTCAAAGAAAGTTTTGGCTTTGTAAATACAGACGAATTAGAACAAATAACGCTTAGAAAAAAAATTCACCTGTCGGATGTATATCATATTTTATTTGATATTGATGGCGTAAAAAATGTTCGCAATCTCGCGTGGCAATCATGTGGCAACACAGGTCCTTTCCCGGATGTTGATAAATGGGAGCTTCATCTTCCTGAAAATTTTATTCCTGAATTTGATCAAAAATGTTCCGGCTTTCAATTCTTTAAATATGGATTGAAAGTAAAACCGGATCTGTCAAAATCTAATTCCATTTTCGCGATGAATTTTTCAACTAATGGAAAAATTCTTTACACACAACCATCGCCTTATCTTGATAGCGAAATCCCCCAGGGAATATATCATTCCGATATCGCCGATTATTATTCTATACAAAATGAATTTCCGCATGTATATGGAATCGGAAAAGGAGACTTGGCAGCCACAGCTTCTGATCAGCGTAAAGCGAAAGCCTTACAGTTACAGGGTTTCCTTTTATTTTTTGATCAGTTGCTTGCAAACTATTTAACCCAGTTAAAAAATATTCGTTCCCTGTTTGCATTGTCTTCTTCTGAAAATGAAGATGATAATCATACCTATTTTACCAATGACCTCACCAATGTTCCGCAATTGGAAAAATTGCTTCGGTTTAATTCAGGTACGGATGGAGCGGGAAGTTTAGGAAGCGAAGGAAGCATACTTGCCTATCCCACTGATAGAAAAAATTTAGAAGAATTAATTGCTTCTGGAAAAATAAAAAACACAGATCTTGACAGGAGATGTAATGATGTAAACCAGGATGATTTCCCCGGGTATAAATTTTGTTCTGCCACAGTTCTTGAACAAGCGGAAAATCAATTGAGAGATGATTTATTGAATGGAGATTTTGATCCTGTAATTATATCCAACTATAATGATTGTTATTTCTTTTATTGCTTTACTACTTCAACAGAATTTGCTCTTATAAGTAAAAGATATTATGCAACCGAAAAAGAAGCGCAAACGGCGGCGGCTTCGATAAAATATTTAGGCACTTTTGCTGAAAATTACCGGTCGTTTTTAATAGATAATTGTAATGACCCGGATGAATTTTTTTCATTTGACTTAGAATTAACGCTCAATGCTTACGCCAAATATTTGCAATTGATCGCGGAAAATGCAGCCCTTTATAATTCACGCAGGCAGGATTTTCTCGATCATCTTTTATCCCGGTTTGCCGAGCAGTTTACTGACTATGCGCTTATCACCTCAGGCTTTTTATCACCGGCTCAATTACAAAAATCGCAGATAAAAGCAGAAGAAAAATTTCTTTCAAAGTATGATGATCTCAGCAGCAATCGCGGCAAGGCGTATGATTATGTATGCGATGGATGGAACAACGAAAATATTTCAGGATTTGAAAAACGCTTCAAAGCGCTAAGCGGAATTGAAAACTGGAAGAAGCATTACCTGTGCAATTTTGTAGTTGAAAAAGCTGACGAAATATACCAGCTTTCGGTTTCTCTTTTTGGCAGCGCATTCAAAGTAGAGGATAAGATGTTTACGTATGAGGCAGGTGCATCTTCTTTGGGCTCTGTTTATAAAAATTTGGGAGATCAACCGCTTTTTGAAATCGATTATCTCGATCACGAACAAAACTGGAGCGTATTTATAAAAGATAAATTTGGGAATAAATACCGGAACGAAAAATTATTTCAGAACAAAGAGGACGCCGTAGCATACGGCAACACGTTACAATCCGTATTGTCCTTTAAACCTGGTATTGATAAAAATATTTTTATCAGCAAGTATATTTATAAAGTTTTTTTCAAGGCATATAATGATGAACGACTTGCGGAGAGCAGAGAAAAATTCGATGCCATAGAAGATGCGCAAAAATATTTTAAAAAAATAGCTTCTAAAATAACAACCTGGCTGAATGATTCAAAAGCGTTTTTAAAAATTAAGAAAGGATTAAACTTAGAAAAATTAATCCCTGTAAATACTGAAAACAATTCCGGCTTTTACATTGATAGAGACAAATTTGAATTTAAAACTATTGATGTTATTCATCTTGACAGCGTGAAAAAGAAATTCGTGCTGCTTAATGATAAAAAAACAATTCAGTTTGATTCATTGATTAATTACGATACCGTAAAGCTTGCCGAAACGGGTTTTAAAGATCTTCTCGTGTTGCTGACTTCTTTGGATAGCTATTTTGCGGAAGCAGATGGCCAGGGAAATGAATTTAAAATTAATATAAAGAAGGCGGATGCTAATGCCGCAGTTTACTTTCAATCCTACAATAATAAAGAAGATGCTGCTAAAAAAATAAAAGAAATTTTCGACGAAATCATTTCGCATACTTATAAGCTTTCTATTTCTGATCCCATACCCGATAATTGGGAATTTAAATATCAACTCGTTGAACCGTCAGGAGCGAGTGTAGAATTTGTAACCCGGTCAAATTACAAAAGTGAACAAAACGCACGCGAAGCAGCTTCACAATTTTATAGCAACATTTCAGCACTAAAAATAAAACAGGCTCAATCTGAAATGCAATTGGTTTCGGATGATAAAAAGAAAATTATTACCTACGCCGCGTTGTCTGCGGACCGGCCATCTGAAAGAACTGCACAGGCAACACAACTTTTGAAATACCACAAGGATTTATCCTCAGCAATAAACAATTCTTCAAAGGAAGTTATCGATTCATCCCTGGCGACAGGCAGGGACAATGCTTATGAACAATACATTTACAAGCTTGTTGATAAAGATAATCTCCTCGCAAGATTTCCTGTTTTATCGCAAACGAATGCTGAGGCCCTCGGCTATAAAAATGATTTGATTAATAAAATAGCGACGGGATATAATTATCTCGCCATTTCATTTGGCTGGGATATTATTGTTGAGCAAAAAGACACCGCCACAAATGTAACCTGGTACCATTATCTTATCAGATGCAATAATATTTTTTATCAAAAAGGATCATCAAAGGGCCAGCCATTGGTGCTGTTTCAAAGTGTAAAAGGCCACGCAAGCAAAGAGGATGCAATGCAGGCATTCCTTGATAATTATCTTATTATTTTAAGAAGGGCACATCTTGATACAAATTATGGAGTTAAAAAAATAATAAGTCTCGTAGAAATATTAATGCATGACAATGATAGTTGCGCAGAAAGTCAGAGTAGCGTGTTCATTCCAGCAGAAACTATTTATGAATATGATGGCGATACTGCTACAGTCATAAAAGAAATTATTCTTATTGCAAAAAGTTATCCTATACTTTATATCAAAAAAGGGCGATATAGATTTATTCTTTTTAATAAAGAGAACGATGCTTATGACTGGCGCAGCATTCAATGGTATGCGACGCCACAGGAAGCCATGCAGCAGTTTCTGTTTTTCCTGATGCTATTAAATTATTCCGGTAACTTTTATATTGAAAAAGATGAAACGGATTGCAGGTATCATATTTATATCCGGGAGGTGCTTGCCATCAGCTCCCGGGGATTTCCAACGCCTAATGATGCCTGGGGAATTGATGGAATTGAAAAATTTATTTGTATTGCCCAATCGGAAGACGGCTTTCATAATTATTTAAACAGGAATAATTGCAGTAATAGCTTTTTCGTTGCCTGCGGAGATAGCGGCCTTGTACATCCATGTGTGTACGAAACACCGGCAAGGCGCGACAATGCGTTGAACAAATTATACCAGGCTGCTTCCTTCAATTTTTTTGATCACCTCCAGTTGGATGAAAAAAATAATTTATCCCTTCTCAATATTGATAAGAAACCGGTTGCAAATTTATTTATTCAAGGCGATGCCGCTAATAATATTGATCCTTGCAGGAGGCTCATTGATTTTTTTGAATCAATTTATATTGATGAAAATTATATTGAACAGGAAAATAGTTTTTACCTCGCCGATGCAGATAAAAATAAAATTGCATCGCCTGTAGCGTCTCAAACTAACTTATCAGAATGGAAACAACAGCTGCTGGAAATCGCTTGCTATTTTCCGTTACTCTGGAAAGGTGTTGCCAGCACTGAATCTACCAGATATCAGCGCCAGTGTAATTATTATGTTCAAATAAAATTACCTGCATTTGATGCCTGTGATGATGATATAACAACAACAAATGCCATCGAAAATAATTTTAACGATGATTGCAAACCTGGTTGCTACATCGCATGGAAAAGTGATTGTTGTTTTCAATCCTGTTGTGAAGCCTTGTTATTTTACGTAAGAGCATTAAGAAATCTTAGCAGGTTTGATAACTATAAAGCAGTGTACGAATGCGATTGTGGTTATTATGGAATCGAATTGCACACAAGCGAATTAAATTCAAGCGAGGATTATCAAATGTTGGCCGCAGCGTCGTCTGCCTCAATTTTCAGGTGGCTTTGCGGCAATAATCAAAACCCCGATGGCAACAATTTACCCGGTAGCCAAAATGAAAATATTAATTTATGCCTGAATGAAATTGTCGCGATAAATCCCCAGCAATACAGTAATGATAAGATTGCATGTGAAGCAGTCACACGTGCGAAGAAATTAATTAACAGCGAAGGGCTTCATTTGGTAGAACATATTTTGCTAAGGCCACGATGTAAAAACCCGGATCACGTTTATGAAGATTGCAATTGTCAATATATGCCTCAGCCATGTGTTGAAGGGCCTAATGCGGCAAACGAAAGAAATATTTGCCACTTTAAATGGATGCCGTGTGGCGATGCAGACCCTTGCGCAGAAAATGAAACCGTATGTTTCACACCGGGATGTGATCCATGGTCCTTCATCGCCACCGTCGCGCTACCCGCATGGCCGCTACGTTTCCGCAGCGAAGAAAATCGCAAAGTGATTGAGAAATTATTGCAAAAAGAAGCTCCCGCTCATGTGCTGCTGCGCATTTTATGGCTTAAGCCACGTGACTTTTGCTGCTTTGAATATTATTTTAAAAACTGGAATTATTGGCTCGCTAAAAAAATGTGTGATCCGCAATATAATAATTGCGATTTCCTTGGATTATTGTTTCACAAACAATTTGATAAACCAGGTGATTGTAATGAGTGTATGCCTTGTGAATGCAATGATCCGGAACCTGTTTCCTGTTTTGGAAACGAAGAGGAAAATTGTCCAAACTTTGATTTGGTTACACAAATAAATGATTTGTATTGCTGGAACAATAATGATTACGATAGTTACAATTGTGAAATCTATGAGGATGCGCCGGATCCGATTCCAATTGTAAAAGATGCAGTGGTTTTAAATAAGCCACGGTTGGTAAAAGCCACGGTTGGTAAGCAAAAAAAGCCATCTAAAACAGCAAAAGCCGCGCAGTCAAAACCGGAAGCAAAGGCATTGGATATTGACAACCATAAAAAATATTTAGTCATGCAGGCCCGCTCTTCCAGGTACAAAGAGAATGTGAAAAAGATTGTTGATGCAAAGCCCGGAAATAAAGTTGCTGAAAATGGATTGAGATTTCTCGCTGATACAAATCCTGAGCCAGAGCGGTATGATGATATCGTAAATAAAATTTTGAAAAACAAAACTGATAAAGCAAAAAATATTAAGGGACTCACTTTAAAAGAAAAAAATGCGCTGATAGATAATATTAGCTGGCAATATTTTGACAGGATTTGCCTGAATGAAAAGAAGGCTGATAAAATAATTATGCATCATGCATTGTTCAACCATTTGAGAAAAAATAAAATTGACATGCATTTATTATATGATGAATGGAATAGCAAAGAAATAAAGATTTTAGAGCCGGGTATCAATTTTAATGAAATAAAAAAAGTGGTGGGTTGAAGTATTTAGAAATATGGAACACATTATTAAAAAACAGTTAATCAATCTTTCTCTTGATAAAAGACTCGATGCATTTCACATCCAGCAATTAGTAAGTAGTAACTACTGGAATAAAATCGTTCCACTGCTCCAGCAAGCTTTTGACGACGCATCCAATGAAGATGAAACAATTAGTTTAGACACATTGGAGATTGATCTGGGAATTATTAATGAAAAAGAAATTGAAAAGGGAGCTTGGGAAAAGGATGTTTTTAAAAAAATTACTGAGCAATTACTTCCTGTAAAACAGGGTTTATCTTCTAAGGAAAATATAAAAAAGAAATCAAAATCATTGACTATCTCTGGGCAATGGATTTTTTACATGAAGCACGGTTATCTTCCGTGGAATGTTTCGCAAATCAACCTGTCCTGGTATGATAAAGTTTTAGAAGCATTTGCAGGAGATGCAGTGGCGATAGACAACCTGAGAAATCTTATCAACAACAATCCAAATTCAGTTAAGAGAATTATATTTCAACATTCAGAACAATTTTTGCAGGCTCTTGTTGAAACGCTTACCGCGGAAAACCAGGATGCATTACCGGAATTTATTAATGAAATATTGATGATGATTTCTTTCTTGAATAAAAAGAGTGTTCACACAAGTATATTTCAAAAGAAAGAAGGGAAACAAAAATTATGGGAGCAGGTTTTGCTATTAGCTGCAACAGGAGAAAAAAATCTAAACTTTTCAACCATTGGCCTTCGGCTTTTAAGTAAAAATTTTTCAGGCAATCAATTTGATACAAAAAAAATGAAAGATTTTTTGTCGAAAAATCAAATGGATATTAATGCCTTCAAACAAGTGAAGAAGGAAAAACAGGATGAAGAATCGAACAGCTCTACAGAAGAAATTTCAGTGAAAGATTTAATCGAAAAAAACTATGATGCCGCTGTTGATGAAGATGGAATTTATGTTTTAAATGCAGGCATCATTTTATTGCATCCCTTCCTAACTCGTTTTTTTAGGAATCTTCAATTGGTGAATGGAGAAAGTTTTAGCGATACATTTTCGCATCAGAAAGCGTTATACCTCTTACATTATTTATCAACTGGAAATGTCAATCCCGAAGAGCATGAACTCGTTATAGCAAAGGTATTGTGCGCATTTCCCCCGGATGAGCCGGTTAATGCTATTATTGAAATAAGTATAGAAGAATTACAGGAAGCGGATAACCTTCTTATGTCTGCGATCGGGCAGTGGGAAGTATTAAAAAGCACATCTCCCGATGGACTGCGTGAAGGATTTCTGCAACGAAATGGAAAATTGTTTACAAAAAATGGACGCCTTCATTTGCAGGTGGAAGCGAGTTCTATAGATATGCTTTTGGACCAACTTCCATGGAATTTAAATATGGTAAAACTTCCGTGGATGAATGATATTTTAAAAGTGGAATGGCGATAGCCGGTCTGACGGTCTCCGTCTGACCGCTACAGCGAAGTAAGCATTTTTGAGCTCTTGATATTTTCTGTTAATCAAATAAAATGAAAGCTGCTCAACTTAAAACTGCCGTAACTCCGGCAAAAAAAAATGTTCCTTTCTTCAACAAAGAGAGCAGCCGGGATTTTTTTCATTCCTCAATAAATGAGCAACCTTTTTTTTCAAAAACAAAAAATAATCATTCTAACATACAAACCAAATTAAGCATTGGGCAGCCAAATGATATATATGAAAAAGAGGCCGATTCAATGGCAGATAAAGTTGTTCAAAGATTGGCGTTGAGTGATGAGCCTGACCAACAAACAAATTCCAGGATACAAACTAAAAGTAATGGCAATGAATTAAAAGGGAGCTTGATTCAACGACAGGAGCAATCAGACGAAGAAGTAACAAAAGCCACAGAAGAAAAGCCGAAAGAATCAACGCCGCCGGTTACCTGGGGTGGTTCTCCGCGTACCAAGAGATGTTACAAAAATCCTCAATTTCCGGATTTTGATTGCTTTACTTCTGCTTTAAAACTTGACATTGACGACAATCTTTGGAATAATGCACATCACTTTTACCAGGCTGCGACATTGCATCCCGGCGATAATGACTTGATGTGGAATACTTTCCTGAGATATGGATTAGGAGTAAACCTTTTAAAAACAAGTTTTGGATTTGCAGGCGCAAATGAAACGCTCGGAACGGTTCTCTCTTATGGGACAGGGATTGGCCTTAAGTACTATGAATTTTTCAAAAATGGTAAATTAGAATTGGACCTCCCGATACCTCTTGGAAAAGGAGTAAACCTTGATTTAAAACTTGACTTAAATGCTGATCCGAATAACCTGACCAATGTAAAAGGTGTCAATACCGGGATTGGCATATCAGGCCATTTTTAATTATTAAAGCATGAAGGCCACTGAAGCAAAAATATCATCCACTGCAGTTCAACTTCAAAGGAAGGGGAACGAACCTTTTTTTAATAAAGGAAAGGAAAGAAGTTTTTTTTCAAAATTCAGCGAAGCTCCTTCATCTTTTTTTAGCCCAACAACCATTCAACCCAAACTCACCATCGGCCAGCCCAATGACATCTACGAAAGACAAGCCGATACCATGGCGGATAAAGTAGTGCAAAGGCTAAGTGAATCCAAAACGGATGTTACAAATAAAAATGGAAATGCAAATGAACTCCAAAAAAAATCAGTCGCTCCATTAAAAGCTTTTGCGCCTATTATACAAACCAAATGCACAGCATGCGATCAGGAAGAAAAATTGCAAAAGAAAGAAGATGGTGATAAAAATCCTTTAAAAGATAAACTTCAAAAGAAATCAATTTTTGAGAGTAACGAACCACCGGCAGATAATGATAAAAATATTCAAAGAAAATGCAATACCTGCGCATTAGCCGGTTCAGATGGGGTTAGTATTGAAACCCGAATGCCCAAACTTACACACGCCAGGCAGCGGATTAATAGCCTTGTAGAAAAAGAATTTCAATGCCCGCCGGTTGTTGATTCAGTTACAAATATTGCGGGAAAAGGAGGATCAGGAACACTAGGGCTGACTGATATTGACAAATCCAGCCAATTGATTTGTGCTCCCAAATTCAACGTTGATGTTAAGTCCGGTACCGGCACCTTTAAACCTGTGCAGGTAAGCCTGGTTATGAACTCCAAATTTTCTAAACCTGAATCAGAGGCGCCTACGACTGACAAGCTTGCGCTTCCGGAATGTAAAACAGATGTCCCGATTTTTATGACGATAACCTCTGCCATATCCAAATTGGCGGAGATAGGGGAAAAAGAACATTGTGATGATGTAAAGCGTGCTTTTGATCAAACGCTTGATCCATGCTCTAAAGAAGTAAATAAAAATGCAAATAAAAAATTCACCGGAAAAACCGAAGATGAATGTTTCAAAGCGCTTGTTGCCAAACTGGGGTTTGATCCAATTGACTGTTCACTGGAATTTGTAACCCTGGCAGACAAGACAGGCGAGCGTGACACCAATGGATTTCATGATTTTGATCCGGTTCTTATCTCTA